>JAYUHG010000347.1:0-7457 GCA_043767195.1 Gammaproteobacteria bacterium
ACGGAGGATGCAAACCGAACCCCGATGCCGGCAGATGCCAATGCCGCGATGACCGCCACCATCAGCCCCAGGTTGCGCGCGGATTTGATTTGCTCCAGAAAATCATCTGCCGGCACCAGGGTAACCGCCAGCCAGCGCAAATGCCCGGCACGATTGAATGGCGTCGCCATGACCATGACATCGTTACCGTCCACCTCGATCAGACTGCTGACACGCCCAGCCATGGAACCGTCCTCCATGAACCGGGCGCCAATTCCCGGCGCGGATGCCGCAATCAGGGGATGACTGCTCTGCTGTGCGCGCAATCGCTTGCCTGTGGACGTATTCACCACTGGCGCGCCTACGGATGAAGCAATCAGCAGGCCATCCTGGTCCATCACATAGGCCAGCCCGGTATGGCCAATGGTTAACGAATTCAAAAACCGGCCCAGATCGTGGAGGCTGAACTCCACATCGAATACACCGAGCATTTCACCACTGCCGCCAAACACCGGTGCCACAAAGGGCACGCTTAACACCGGTTCCATGTTTTCTTTGGGCACCCATGTATAGATACCGCCCCATACCGGCTTCTGCGCCTCAATGGCGGCCAGATACCAGGGGCGGCTGCGCGGGTCATAGTCATATACGGTCATCGGTTTGTCCGCCAATTGTCCCTCGCCGCTCAGGCGATACTCCGAGGCGCGCGGATCAATGGACGGTATGCGTACGCCAAAACGATAGCCCTGTTCCCCGGGGTAACGGGATACAAATACAGCCCCACCGAATACATCCCCCCACAGAATGGAACTGATGGTTTCAAATCCCCGCACCTGCTCATAGAAAGCCCCACGCCAGGAAGCCAGGTCGTGTCTGTCCCAGCGTCCCATCTCAATGGTTTCCCGATTCACGCGGCTGACACGTTCGGCGATCTCAAAGTATTCGCGCAACCGATCTTCAATGCGGTCATGGATCTGCCCCAGGCTTTGATCTGCCAGGCTCCGCACCGTTCTGTCAGCATGGGCGTAGAACAAAAGCGTGACCAGCGTGACGCTACCCAGTGCCAATAACGCGATAAGCAGCGGCAAGACCACATGCAACGGCATACGCAAGGTTGGGGCGCGAACCATCGGGAACACTCCGGGTAATTATTGCTAGGATAACCCATGGACTCCGCGAATGAGCCGTCTCAACCCGGTAACAGTGTTTCCGTAGCACCTGCACCGGTGGATTTTCGCCTTGCCTGTGCCTACTGGCTGCGGCTCGGTTTGATTAGTTTTGGCGGCCCCGCGGGGCAGATCAGCATCATGCATCAGGACCTGGTGGAACGGCGGCGCTGGATCTCCGAACGCCGTTTCCTGCATGCGCTGAATTACACCATGCTGCTGCCCGGCCCGGAGGCGCAGCAGTTGGCCACATACATTGGCTGGCTGATGCATGGCACCTTGGGGGGACTGGTGGCTGGCGGGCTGTTCGTGCTCCCGTCTTTGGTGATCATGATTACGCTGGCCTGGATTTACGTCGCTCATCATGATCTGCCGTTGGTAGCTGGACTCTTTTATGGCGTCAAACCCGCGGTGATTGCCATTGTGCTGGCGGCGGCCCACCGCATCGGTTCGCGTTCGCTCACGACACCCTTTGCCCGTGGCATTGCCGTGCTGGCCTTTCTGGCACTATGGCTCGGACATGTTCCGTTTCCGTGGATCATTGCCAGTGCTGGGCTGGCGGGCTTTCTGGTGGCGCGCTCCCGTCCGGACTGGCTCAAGGTTGTTGCCGGACACGCGGGCGCCGAGCGACATTACGGCCCTGCACTTATAGACGATCACACCCCTGTTCCGTCTCATGCGAATTTCTCCTGGCGCCGGGCCATTGTCCTCGCCACAGCGGGATTGCTTATGTGGGCTGTGGTCTTGAGTCTGATGTTTTGGCAAACAGGATGGCAGGGCACATTCACCCAAATGGCCTGGTTCTTCACCAAGGCGGCATTGCTGACCTTCGGCGGCGCCTACGCGGTCCTGCCCTATGTTTATCAGGGCGCCGTGCTGGAATTTCACTGGCTCACGGCAACACAGATGATAGATGGGTTGGCGCTGGGGGAAACCACCCCCGGACCCTTGATCATGATTGTGGCTTTTGTGGGTTTCATCGGCGGCTGGAATGCGTTGCCATTCGCGCCACACACACCGGTACTAGCCGCGGTCGCCGGCGCCTGCACAGCGACATTCTTTACCTTTCTGCCTTCTTTCATTTTCATATTCGTGGGCGCACCGGCGGTAGAAGCGACGCGCCACGAGTTAAGGATCAGCGCGCCGCTGGCAGCCATCACCGCGGCAGTTGTGGGTGTGGTGCTGAATCTGGCGCTGTTCTTCGCCCAACATGTGTTGTGGCCCCGTGGCATGGATGGCCCCGTAGACCTGCCATCGGTGGTGCTGGCGCTGGTGGCCGGTTTATTACTGTTTCGGTTCCGGCTTGGGATTATCCCGTTGATCGCGGGCTCGGGCGCCATTGGCATGGCCTTGACGCTGACCGGTGTCGTAGCGTGAATCCACGCTTGCCCGGGACCGCTTGCGCCTGCTGCACACGACGCCGGAACGGCGGTCTATACTGTCTCCGGCGTATTTTGCGTACGCAACTTAATCTGGAGTTCAGACGATGATTCTCGACCTGAATAACTCACCCCCCAGTTCGGCGGATATCGCACAGGAACATGCGCGCTTGAGCTCGGCCATGCGCCGTGTGCAACGGCGCGATAATCTGATCACGGCGGTGATCATTCTTTCCGCGTCGCTGGTGGCGGGTCTGGCGGTGTTCTGGACCACCCGCAACTTGCGCTATGCGGGAATGGCGGCTGCCATCTTCCCGCTGCTCGGGGCCTGTTTGAGCATCTTCGGTGTCATTACCGCGGCGGGATTTCGCAGTGCTGCCAAGCAAATGATTGAGTTCGATCACCAGTTGATTGCGCTCAGCCAAATTTCGGAGAACAGCGTCGGTGACGTGGAAAGACTGTGCGCGAAATACTCGCCGGTGGCACGTTATGTGGCAAAGGTAAGAGAAACGGATCGCGAGATCACTAATGGCGAACTGGCCATGTTTTGGGAACTGGACTCCAGTACCGCCGGTAAACATATGAAGGGTTGGGACGTGGGTAATGTGAGCGCCCATGAAGCAGATCCGACTATTGCCAAGACCGTGGAGTGGTATTTCGATTTCCTGTCGCCGTTTGCCTATTTGCAATTCCTCCAGTTCCGGCGTCTGCCGCGCAATGTACGGCTTGTGTGCAAGCCCATCCTGTTCGCCGGTGTGTTGAATCACTGGCAAAGCAAAGGCCCGGCTGAATTGCCCACCAAGCGCATCTTCACCTATCGCCACGTCACCTGGCTCGGACGCCGCCACGGCATCCCGCTGCGCATGCCGCCGACGCATCCGTTCCCGCCGCTGAAACCCCTGCGTCTGGCGCTGGCACTGGAATGCAACGCCAGCGCAATCGGCGAGATCTTCAATTTCATCTGGGGCGAGGGGCGCTCACCGGATGACCCAGTGGAGTTTGCGGCACTCGCCAAACGGTTGGATGTAGATAATGCCGAGGAATGTATCGGTCGCCAGGAGGTCAAGGATCAATTGCGCCTCAACACGGAGGAAGCCATCAGCCGCGGTGTCTTCGGCGTACCCACTGCCTGGGTGGACGGCGAATTATTCTGGGGCTTTGATGCCACGGACATGCTGGTGGAATATCTGAATAATCCATCCATGTTGAAAGAACCGGAAATGGTCCGGGCGGCGGCTTTGCCTATGGGGGCTGAGAGATGAGAAGAAACGTGATGCGTGAAGCGTGAAGCGTTGGATTGGCAGTGGCGACTTGATTTAGTTCCACGAAATACGCTTCACGAGATACGAAATACGTGCTTTTACGAGATACGCTTCACGAGATACGAAATACGTTCTTTTACGAGATACGTTTCACCGTCATTAGTCATACTCCGACTGTTCTCCGACTCCCCCTTCCAATTCCGGCGCCAGCACCGCCTCCGGCGTACCAGATTCCACTTCGGCTTTCATTAACTCCTCGCGCTCTTTCGTGGCGATGCCTATGTGGAACGCCGCAAATCCGGGCAATACAAACTGATTCAGGGCCATACCGATCACGCGGCCATCAAAGGGAGAGCGTACCTGCATGACCTCATTGCTGATGGGGTTGGTCACCGTGCCCAGGATGTCCCCCTGCTTTACTATCCCGCCGAGCTTTACCGCGGTCAGCAGGATACCGCCCTGATCGGATCTCACCCAGCGGGAGGCATAAAACACCGGCTGCTTCTCCGACCAGTGCCGCAGGCGATCCATCATGCCCAGCTTGTCAATCAGCGTGTCAATGGCCAGCACACCAAAGTCCACGTGTTCCGGCTGCAGGGTCTGCGGCTCACCCAATTCAAATGTGACCGTAGGGATGCCCGCTTCGCTGGCCACGCGCCGCAATGTGCCGGCTGCGCCACGGTGGTGCAGCACCGACGTGGCGCCGAAATACTCCGAAAACCGGAACACATTAGGGTCAGACAGGTCCGCGCGCAGTTGCGGTAAATTGGTGCGGTCCAGGGATCCGGTGTGCAGATCCACCAGGTAATTGCAGTTGCGAATAATCTGCTGGAAAAACAGGTGGGCAATACGCGAGGCCGCGCTGCCGCGCGGGTTGCCGGGGAAGTAGCGATTCAGGTCGCGCCGATCCGGCAGATACCGGGATGCGCGCAGGAACCCCAACAGGTTGACAACGGGCACGCCGATAATCGTCCCTGACATTTCCCGCGGGTCAAGATCGGCCATGACCCGGCGTACTATCTCCACGCCATTTAGCTCGTCACCGTGAACCGCCGCCGTCAGGCAAAGTACCGGCCCACGATTAAGACCATGGACCACTGTCACCGGCGTATCCAATGAACGACCGCCAAAGGATTCGCCCGCGCTCCATTTGAGTTCAGAACGCTGCCCGCCGTATATCTCCACACCCAGCAATTGAATCGGCGTAGCCAATACCACCGTGTCAGCACCGGCTTCCGCCGGGATCGGCGCCGGGGGCACCTCAGGACCGGGAACCGGCGCGGTGGCTTCCGGCGTTGGCGTCGCGATCATCTCCTCCAGGCTCAGATCCGGCAGGAAATAGTCATCGCCAACCCCAACGGGAAAATCACCGCTCGATTCATCGGGCACCGGCAAGCCCCCAGAGTCAGCTGCTTCCATTTGAATTTCGCGCGGCGCCTTGGTGGAAATTACGCTGGGATCCTCTGCCGGGGTCGCTTCGCCCTGGGCAAGGGAGTTGCTGGCAAACACTCCTGGCAGAAGGCATATCAACCAGAATGTCCCCCGTATGTGTTCCCGGATCGGCATTGGCGTATTATCACGGTCCATGATGTCTTTTGCCACCTCCTGACACCGGCGCAAGAGCAGTATCATGCTAGACAAATACGGCTATGACTCCGGAATCGGACCTGCAATCTGAGCCGCTGCCGGTCCAGATCCTGCGCGGTGTGCTCGGTGTGACTGGGGTTCCGTATCGGATACTGTCCCATAACGAAGTCGTGAGTTCCGCGCGCGACGGCGCCACCCATGGTTTTGGGACGCTGGAACAAATGGCACCCACGTTAATCCTGCGCAGCGAACAGGGCTATTTCGCGGCGGTAATCAGCGGCGCTACGCGCATTTCGTACAAAAAAATAAAAAAGCATCTGCGGCTTAGAAATGTGTCCCTGGCCTCACCCTCTGAGGTGCTGGAAGTGACTGGAGCCGAGGTGGGTGCCGTACCGATGATTAATCCGGGATTGCGGACCCTGATTGACAGTCAACTATCCGCGCCGGACGAGATATTTGGCGGATGCGGAATTCCGCACTACTCTCTTGTTATCCGCGCCAATGATCTGGCCGCTGCTACCGCCGCGGAGATATTCGATTTTACGGAGCCCCGAACGCCATGACCCTATCGTTGAGAACGCTTGCCTTTCTGATCGTCTTGTCCCTGTTCCTGATCTCAGTCCAGGCACGGGCCGCCGCTGTGGACAACCCGCGTCCGATCCCGATCAAGCAAGGATTGCAGCGCATCAAGTTACCACCCGGCTTTACCATTGACCTTTACGCCGAAAGGGTCCCAGGCGCACGCTCAATGACCTTGAGTCCAAGTGGAATTCTGTATGTGGGAACATTCACTGAATGGGGCAAAAATCCATCAGAGAAGGTTTACGCCCTGCGCGATGCAGATGGCGACGGGCGCGCGGAGGAATTGGTAACGATTGTATCGGGCCTGGATCACCCCAACGGCGTCGCCTGGCACAATGGCGATCTGTATGTGGCGGAGATATCTCGTATCCTCAGGTTCCGGGATATGGACAAGCATTTGCATAATCCACCCGCGCCTGAAGTAGTCGGCGCGCCCTTCCCCAAGGATTTCCACCATGGCTGGAAGTTCATTGGTTTTTCTCCCGACGGCAAACTGTATGTGCCAGTGGGCGCACCCTGCAATATCTGCGAACCCGGTGAACAATACGCCAGTATCTGGCGCATGAATCCTGATGGCAGCGGGCGAGAGGTCTTTGCGCGCGGCATTCGCAATTCAGTGGGTTTTGATTGGCACCCGGTCACCGGAGAGATGTGGTTTACCGACAATGGTCGGGATGAGATGGGAGATAACCTTCCGCCGGAAGAGCTGAACCGCGCGCCCACCGCCGGACTGCATTTTGGTTATCCCTACCGCTACGGCAAGTCCCTGGTAGATCCCACTTTTAAAACCCCACTGACCGACAAGGACTTCACCCCGGCCGCCCTGGAGATGCCGGCCCATCGCGCGGCACTCGGCATACGCTTCTACACCGGCAAACAATTCCCGATTGAATATCACCAGCAGATCTTCATCGCGCACCACGGATCCTGGAATCGGGCAAAACCTGATGGGTATCGCGTATCGCTGGCCAGGCTGATAGGCAATGACGTGATCAGCTACGAAGACTTCGCCACCGGCTGGCTGGAGGGGGATCATTATTGGGGCCGCCCCGTGGACATGGAAATTCTGCCAGACGGCTCCCTGCTGGTGTCCGACGACTTTGCCGGGGTGATTTATCGCATCCGCTACACCGGGAAATAATCAGCGGCCCTGGGTACTTCCGGTTTCAGAATTTCGCCATAACTTGCGCAGCACTGCGGCAGTTTTCTTGTCTCTAATGCTCAAACCGGCCCAATCCGGGCCGATGAGTGTTAAAACGGAGAAAACTGAAAATGAATACTTATACGCTGCGTTGCGGCGAAGAAGTGCCGATTGGAGTGGAATGCGCGTTGCCGCCCATGGGTTGTGAATTTGCGATGCGGCAATGGGTGCGCAAGTTGCGACAGTCCATGGCGGGATTTTTGCGGGGCTTGCCCGTATTCAGTCCCGCCATCCATGACTTCCAGTCGCGTGACATGGCAGTCATCGCTGTTTTTCGCCCCGGCCTGAACTCCGATTGATA
>JAYUHG010000348.1:0-7416 GCA_043767195.1 Gammaproteobacteria bacterium
TATTATAAATATGCAACTTAAAACATATATAATATTTTAGCGAGGTGAATCGCTGTGAATGACGTCTCACAGTCGTTCTGGTTGGCTTTACAGCTCATCCTGTCCCTGGACACGGATCTGAGGGAGATCGTCCTGCGGTCACTGGGGATCAGTTGCGCAGCGGTGTTCCTGGCGGCCTGTTTTGCGTTGCCGGCGGGCGCGGCCCTGGCAGTGAGCCGTTTCCCGGGACATCGAATCCTGGTGGTGTTTTTGAATGCCCTGATGGGGCTGCCACCGGTGGTGGTCGGCCTCGTGGTTTACCTGTTGCTGTCCCGCGCAGGCCCATTCGGGAACTGGGGTCTGCTGTTCACACCCACCGCTATGGTCATCGCGCAAACCATCCTGGTGACGCCCATCATTTGCGCGTTAACCCGACAATCAGTTGAGGATCTGTTAGTAGAGTACTCGGAGCAATTGCGCTCCCTTGGCGCGGGTCGCTTGAGCATGGTCTTGACGTTGCTGTGGGAGGGGCGTTTCAGCTTGCTGACGGCGATCCTCGCGGGTTTCGGTCGGGCTGTGGCGGAGGTCGGGGCGGTGCTTATTGTCGGCGGCAATATCGCCCATCACACCCGGGTCATGACCACCACCATCGCCCTGGAGACCGCCCGTGGCGATCTGCGTCTGGCACTGGCACTGGGCATCGTACTCATCAGCGTGGTGCTGGCCATCAATGCCGGTGTGCATATCAGCCGTGAATATGCCCAGCGCGCCGGCCTTTGAAGCGCCGCTCGATGGCAGGACCATGGGCACCGTCACTTTGACGGCACACCCGGGCATTCTGCCATTGGCTGTGGAACAATTGGGGCTGGACCTGCCCGGTCATATCCGCGCGCTGCACGATGTGACATTCACGCTTACCAGCGGCGACCTCACTGTGGTGCTCGGTCCCAATGGCGCCGGCAAAACCCTGCTGCTGAAGGTCTGCCATGGCCTGCTGCAACCAACTCGTGGCTCCGTGCGCTGGTCCGGGAATGATTCATATGGCACCCAGCGTCGGCAAGCCATGGTGCTGCAGCGTCCGGTACTGCTGCGGCGCAGCGTGTGGGAAAACATGGATTACGCGCTGCGACTCCAGGCTGTGGATACCCTGGAGAGAACCCAACGCATCGAGAAGGCACTGTCACTGGCGCGCCTGGAACTCGTAGCACACAGGCCGGCGCGGGCACTTTCCGGCGGGGAACAACAGCGTGTCGCCTTGGCGCGGGCCTGGGTCACGCAACCCGAAGTATTGTTTCTGGATGAACCATCCACCCACCTGGACCCGGAAGCGGCGCGGGCGGTGGAGGAAATCATCGCCAGCATCCGTAGCGCCGGAACCACGATTGTCATGACCACCCACGATCTTAGTCAGGCGCGACGACTGGCGGACCGGATATTGTTTCTGAATCGGGGACAATTACTGGAACAGCAGTCAGCCATGAGTTTTTTCCGCGAACCCGACACCGAAGCGGCGCGTGCATTTCTGCGTGGCGAACTTGTTATCTACTAGCTATCTCAAAATTTGTTATGAGTATTTCTACCACCCGTATGACTACAAAAGGAGCCGATCATGCCGTTACTGAATAAAATCATTCAGACAGTTCTTGTGTTTTTGTTCTCGCTACCCGTGGTCCATGGCGCGGACACCGGAGCATTCATCACTCTGGCGTCCACTACATCCACCCAGGCGTCGGGATTTTTTGACTATTACATCCCGAAGTTCAAGGAAAAGACCGGTATAGACGTGCGCGTCATCGCCGTGGGCACCGGACAGGCCATCAAGCTCGGCGAAAACGGCGATGCCGACGTGCTGCTGGTACACGACAAAGTCGGAGAGCTGAAATTTGTGAAACAAGGTTACGGTATGGATCGCCGGGAAGTGATGTTCAATGATTTTGTCATCGTTGGCCCGGATTCCGATCCAGCAAGCGTTTCCGGTTCCACGGATGTGGTGGCGGCCCTCAGCAAAATCGCCGTCGCCAAATCGCCGTTCGTCTCACGCGCGGACGACAGCGGCACCCACCGTGCCGAAATGCGGCTTTGGGATGCAGCGCGCATCAATGTGCGCGCAGTATCAGGAACCTGGTACAAGGAATTGGGCGCCGGTATGGGGGCAACGCTGAACACCGCCGCCGGCATGGGCGCTTACACCATGACAGATCGGGCCACCTGGATCAGTTTTAAGAACCGCGCCAACCTGAAGCTCCAGGTTGAGGGTGACACACACCTCTACAATCAATACGCCACTATCCTGGTGAATCCATCCCGCCATAAACACGTCAAGGCCGCCGAAGCGCGGGCGTTCATGGATTATCTGGTTTCGCCGGAAGGGCAGCAGGCCATTAGCGCTTATCAAATTGCGGGACAGACATTGTTTTTTCCCAATGCCGGCGGCGGCCAGTGATGACCGTCGCGTACATTAATAACTGAGCAGAGCCATGGAAATTCTATTGGGTCTGAGCTGGCAGCTGGGGCATGGGCGGACGGAACCCATCGCGATAGAGCTGTTCCCGTTGCTGCGCGGCATAAAGGATCGCGGCTCATTGCAGGTAGCGGCCCGCGAGAACGGCATTTCCTACCGGCACGCCTGGGGTTTGATGCAGAAATGGAAGACGTTATTGGGCCAGCCCCTCGCCCATCTGGAGCGCGGACGTGGTGCGACCCTGTCACCCATGGGTGAGAAGCTGCTGTGGGGGCAAAATCGCATCAGCGCGCGTCTGGGTCCGGAATTGGACAGTCTGGCGTCGGAACTGGCCAGCGAACTGCATGGACTGATCCGCCGGGACCAGCAACTGCCGCCGTTGCGGATCTTCGCCAGTCACGGACTCGCGGTGCCGATATTGCGCGACCTGTTGCAGGCACGCACCGAAATCTCCGTGGACTTGCAGTTTCGCGGCAGCCTGGATGCCCTGCGACTGTTTGCCGCGGGTAAATGCGATCTGGCGGGCTTTCATTTGCCCGAAGGCGCTCTCGGTGAACGGCTTGCGCCCCGTTTCGCACGCCACCTGAATGCGGATGCAGATCAATTGATCAAAGTTGTGCGCCGACACCAGGGAATCGTGACCGTGGTCGGCAACCCCAAGGACATCCGCAGCATTGCGGATCTCGCCCGCCCGGGGACACGATTCATTAATCGCCAGCCGGGCTCCGGCACCAGACTGATGCTTGATCTGTTACTTGAAGATGCCGGCATTGAGCCGAGTCTGGTTCAGGGTTACAACACCGAGGAATTCACCCATTTGGCGGTGGCAGCCATGGTGGCCAGTGGCGCCGCCGATGCTGGTATCGCCATTGAACCCGTGGCCCACCAATTCGGCCTGAATTTTGAACCCATCACTACCGAGGATTACTGGCTGGCGGCACGCCGAAAGGACATGTCGGGCATCGCCCAGGGCGAACTGATGACACTACTGCGCAGCCAGGATTTTCGGGCCGCTGTTTCAGGCTTACCCGGCTACGATGCTACGCCCGCCGGCGAAATATCTATGGTCGGGCAGGTATTCACCCAGCCACGCCCAGGACGCCCGCCCCAGCGCCACGCCTGAGCTACCCTCAGCCCCCGTCTGGCTGGAAATGCTGGTATAGAGGGTGTAAGTTACCCACCCCCTAGAAACCTCGGGCTTTTATGCAAAAACGTTTGTATATCAAGACCTTCGGTTGCCAAATGAATGAATATGACTCCAGCAAAATGCGCTCGGTGCTGGAGGCTTCCCACAATATGGCAATGACGGAAGACCCCGCCGATGCCGATGTGCTGTTGTTCAATACCTGCTCCGTGCGAGAAAAAGCCGAGGATAAGCTGTTTTCCGAGCTGGGCCGTTGGCGCGCCCAGAAAAACCTGAAACCGGACCTGATAATCGGGGTCGGCGGCTGCGTGGCCAGCCAGGAGGGCAAGGGCATCCTGGACCGGGCGCCCTACGTGGACCTGGTCTTTGGACCCCAGACCCTGCACCGCCTGCCGGCAATGTATGAACAGGCACTGCGCACCCGCAAGCCGCAACTGGACATTTCATTTCCCGAAGTGGAAAAGTTTGACCGTCTGCCGGAACCCAAGGCCGAGGGGCCCACAGCCTATGTTTCCGTCATGGAAGGGTGCAGCAAATATTGCACCTTCTGCGTAGTCCCTTATACCCGCGGCGAAGAAGTCAGTCGGCCACTGGATGATGTGCTGACGGAAATTCATCAACTTGCGGCTCAAGGCGTACATGAAATCACATTGTTGGGTCAGAATGTAAACGCCTACCGGGGTCCGCAACATGAGGGCGGCATGGCGGATCTGGCGCGCCTTATTGAACTCACCGCCGCCATCGCCGGCATTGAACGGATCCGGTTTACCACTTCACACCCGGTGGAATTCTCTGATCGGCTCATTGCCGCCTACGAACGCATACCGAAACTGGTAAGCCATCTGCACTTGCCGGTGCAAAGCGGCTCTGATCGCATCCTGAGCCTGATGAAGCGCGGCCATACGGTGCTGGAGTATCGGGCCAAGATCCGCAAGTTACGCAGAGTGCGCCCGAAAATCAGTATCACTTCTGATTTTATTGTCGGCTTTCCGGGGGAAACTGACGCCGACTTTCAGGCCACGCTGAATCTTATTGATGACATCGGCTTCGATCAGTCCTTCAGTTTTATCTATAGCCCGCGCCCCGGCACACCTGCCGCCACCATGCCCGATAAAACACCGGCGGAAAAAAAGAAAGAGCGGCTGCAAAGACTGCAAGAACATATCAGCGCCAAGGCCGCCGCCATCAGCGCCGGCATGGTGGGTAACGTGGAACGGGTGCTGGTGGATGGCCCCTCCCGGCGTGGCGGCGGTGAACTCACCGGGCGCACGGAAAATAATCGAGTAATCAATTTTCCAGGGGATAATTTTACGCTGGGCCAGTTTGCCGATCTGCTGGTCACCGAGGCGCTGACCAACTCATTACGGGGCATCCCGGCGCCGGCAGCGGCGCTGTGGCGTACCGGCTGAGCCTTGGCCGCTGCCCCTGATAAAGTCCACCCGGCTGCCGTCGAGGTGGAACTGGAACCCGTCAGCCATGACCGGCTGGCGAATCTGTGTGGCCCACTGGATGAACATCTGCGCCAGATTGAACGCCGGCTGGGTGTGGAGATCAATAATCGCGGCAACCATTTTCGTATCATTGGTATTGCCGGCGTGGTGGATATTGCCGGACGGATACTGAGTGACCTTTACGCCACCACAACCCATGATGTGCTGAGCGCGGACAAAGTTCATGTCTATTTGCAAACCGTCAACACGGACGCGACCGCGGTGGCACTGGTGGAATCAGAGCGCGCCGTGCGCACCAAGCGCGGCAGCATTCGCGGACGCAGCCCAAATCAGCGTCTGTACCTGCACAATATCCAAAACCACGACATCAGTTTCGGCATTGGTCCCGCCGGCACGGGCAAGACCTATCTGGCGGTAGCCTGCGCGGTAGAAACATTGGAGCAAGACCGCGCGCGCCGCATCGTGCTGGTACGGCCGGCGGTGGAAGCCGGAGAAAAACTCGGCTTCTTGCCGGGCGATATCGTGCAAAAAGTAGATCCTTATCTGCGCCCGCTGTACGACGCCCTGTACGAGATGCTCGGTTTCGAGCGCGTCGCCAGCCTGATTGAGCGCAGCATCATAGAAGTCGCCCCGCTGGCATTTATGCGCGGTCGTACCCTGAACGATGCCTTTGTCATCCTGGATGAAGCGCAGAACACCACGGTGGAACAGATGAAAATGTTCCTGACGCGCATCGGTTTCGGCTCCACTGCGGTGATTACCGGCGACATCACCCAGGTGGACTTGCCGCAGGGACGGAGATCGGGGCTGCGGCATGTGATTGATATCCTGAATGAAGAAGAAGGCATCAGCTTTACGTTTTTCACCAGCGCCGACGTGGTGCGCCATCCACTGGTGGCGCGCATACTGGATGCCTACGAACGCCATGAAAAAACCGCTGACTCGCCGCGCTCCAAAGGCTGAGCCGGTAATGACTGTGCATGTGCAGATTGCCAGCCACGCCGGCGATATACCTGACGCCCGCTATATCCGCCGCTGGGCACGGGCCGCGTTGCGTGGGCAGCGCCATCGGAGCGAAGTCACCGTTCGCGTCGTGGGAGAGCATGAAGCAAAACAACTGAATGCGCGTTGGCGTAAACGGCAACAGGCCACGAATGTACTGTCCTTTCCCGCGACAATTACCGCGCTGACAACCGGCGCTCTGGGTGACATTGCCGTGTGCGCGCCAGTGGTAAAACGGGAGGCCCGGGCGCAGGGAAAGCCGTTGGCTGCCCACTGGGCGCATTTGGTGATCCATGGCGTGTTACATCTGCTTGGCCATGACCATAAGGGCCGGCAGGACGCAGCACTCATGGAAGCAAAGGAAATCCTTATTCTTGCGGGACTGGGTTTTCCCGATCCTTACATTGTGGAGAAGGTATGAAGAAAGTACGTGACCAGTCGAAATATCCTGGCTGGCTTAACCGGTTGTTGGGGCTGTTCTCCGGTCAACCCCGGGATCGGCAGGCGCTGATCGAGATTCTGCGCGGATCCGAACACCGTAATCTGCTCGACCCGGATGTGTTGCTGATCCTGGAAGGCGCATTACACGTATCTGATCTTCAGGCCCGGGACATCATGGTGCCGCGGGTGCAGATGGATGTGGTACGCGAAGATGCTAATCCGCAGGAGATCATTCGCATCGTGGTCGAATCGGGCCATTCACGTTTTCCCGTGGTTGGCAGTGATGCAAGCGATGTGCGCGGCATTCTACTGGCCAAGGATCTGCTGGCCTGCTTCGGCGAAAACGGCATGGACAAATTTGACATCAAGGATGTGATGCGCCCGGCGATTTTCATTCCTGAAAGCAAGCGCCTGAACATCCTGCTGCGTGAATTCCGTGCCTCGCGTACGCATATGGCCGTGGTGGTGGATGAGTATGGCGTGGCCGGTGTGGTCACCATCGAAGACGTGATTGAAGAAATTGTCGGCGACATTTCCGATGAGCATGATCTGGATGAAGAAGAGAACATCCGCCAGCATGGCCGCAATCGCTACACCGTCCAAGCCGTTACACCGATTGCGGAATTCAATGAATTCTTCCGTACTGAACTGGACGACACTGAATACGACACCATCGGCGGCGTAGTAGTAAGCGCCTTTGGTCACGTCCCCGCCCGCGGCGAGAACATCACGTTCCACGGTTTCAATGTGCGTGTACTGCGCGCGGATAAACGCCGCGTGTTACTGCTGCGCTTTGAGCGGACGGAAAAGCCCGAGCCAGATGGCTAGTCGCGCCGCAGCCCCGCGAAAATTCCGGCAACTTTCAATATGACTCCGCTGCGTACGGCAGCCTCAGCAATCGTAGCCGGGGCGGCCGGATCTCTGGCCTTTGCTCCCTA
>JAYUHG010000349.1:0-3129 GCA_043767195.1 Gammaproteobacteria bacterium
GCCATCCTTACCCGGCAACATCAGGTCCAGCAACACCAGGGCCGGCTGCGCTGCACGAATCGCATCTACTGCTTTCAAACCATCGCCGATGATTTCCACGACGAATCCGGAGCCATGCAAATAATCCCGCAGCAACTCCGCGATCTGCGGTTCATCTTCAATGATGATCACCTTCTGGCCGGGAGACAACATCACGCTGCCGCCACCGGCAACTGTACCTGAATCCAAAGCCCGCCCAGTGACGATGCCTGTGCAGTGATATTGCCGTCGTGGGCCTCGACGATACTGCGGCAGATGGATAGGCCTAATCCGGAACCGCCGGTGGCCCGGCTACGGGAGGACTCCACCCGGTAAAGCCGCTCAAACAAGCGCGACAGGTGTTCCGCAGGGACACCCGGCGCGGAATCGCGAATATCAATCACCGCCATACCATCGCGCCGGCTCAGACCCACCTCAACCCGCCCACCAGGATCCGTATAACGCAGGGAGTTCGCCAACAGGTTGGAAAACAATTGCTTCAGGCGATCCGCGTCGCCGGACACCGTGACCGGTCCATCGCAAGAGGACAGCCAACTCAGTTCGATTCCACGACCGGCAAATTGATCCCGGTGTGCGGCAATACAACTCTCTAGCGCCGACTCCAGATCCGTGGGCCGCTTCTGATAGCTCAACGCGCCGATGTCGGACAAGGAAAGTTCATACAGATCCTTCACCAACCGCGTCAGATTCGCGGTTTCATTGTGCAACACCTGCAAGCGCTCCGGGCTGGGTGTGCGGATCCCGTCCTGCATGGCCTCGATCTCCCCCTGCAAGATGGAAAGCGGTGTGCGCAGCTCGTGGGAAATGTCCGCGATCCAGCGGCGCCGGGACTTCTCATTCTCCTGCAGTGTCCTGGCCAGTGAATTAAAATCCACGGTCAACTGCCCCAGCTCATCACTGGTGCCGGGTGTCATGCGCGTATCGTAGGCGCCGGCGGCCAAACGCTGCGTGCCTTCTGACAATTCCCGAATCGGTCGCACCAGTTGCCGGGAAATGGGCCAGGCCAGGAAGGCCGCAACCACGATGACTGCCAGGGCGATGGCCATGAGCGCATGGGACTGATGCTCTGAGAAGTACAGGTCATGGCTTGCGGTAAGACCGGGCGGAGGTCGAGTACCCAGGAATCCCACCGTATCTCCCGCCACCGTGATTGGCAGCAGATTCAGATCATTGTCCTTGCTCATCCTGCCCACGACCATGTTGCGCTCCGCATCCAGCAGCACCACCGCCAGATGCGGCGGCGCCACGGAGAAATTGAACGGCATGGCGGCAATGGCTTCCGCGGGACTCCAGCGCGGATCGCTAAAGAACTGCCCAATGAGAAATGGCGGCGTCATGGCGCCATGCTGTTGCATCTGGGATCGCATGAAATTGAATAACTGAAACTGTTGAAAGCGACCCGGATTCCGACGCAGACGTTCCCAACTGCCCGTGTGTTGATACTCCTGGGCCAGGGCGTCAATCAGAGACTGATGGGCAGCGCGGTCCGCGGTGCTGACATAACGCAGAAAGCCGCGATCAAAACTCCACTTCACCATCAACAACATGACCAGCACCGCGCTGGTGGTGATCACCACCAGCGTCAGCAACACCTTGTATTTAATGCTCAGGTACATGGGTGCATGGATTTCATTTCCGGTATTGGACCGGATTTGCGCACAGTGTATCCGGCCCCGACCGCGTTCGGCCTGTTTAAGGCCGGCGTATCCACAATGTTTGCACAGTCGCCACCCCATGGCCGGACGGAGATCTTGCACAATTCTTCCCCTTTCCTGACGCAACTCCCGGGCATACTGACGGTCGAATATCACATTATCCAGTTGCCGGCGGTTTCCCCCGGTGACCGGACTCAAGGAGAAAGAACATGCAGACGATGAAGATTCTCATGGCAATCGTATTGTGGGCTTTGTTCGGTCTGTCAAGCGTGGCACTGGCGAAATGGGAAGCCGATCCTGGGCACAGCACAGAGCGCATGGTGAAAAAGCTGGACTTGGATGAGAACCAGGCGCAGAAGGTCCGCGCCATCATGCAGGAAGCGGCGGAGAAACGCCGCGCCCTGGAAGAAGAAACCCAGCAACGGTTGTCCAAAATATTGTCTCCCGAACAGATGCAACGCCTGGATCGCCGCTCCCATGATCGGCACGGACGCCGTGGTGAGCATATGGCCCAGGAACTGAACCTGACGCCGGAGCAAAAGACGGCAGTGGAAAAGATTTTTGCCGACACCCACAGCCAACATGAAGCCCTGGAGAAAGCAAACCTGGAGCCGGAGCAGAAACGCGCACAGATTGAAGCATTGCACACCAAGACCCGCGAGAAACTCGCCACTATCTTGAAACCGGAACAACTTGCGCGCTTAGATGAGATGCACGCCCGGCACATGAGTCGCCGCGACCGGATGGGCAAGCGTGAGGAACGGCGTGAACACCGAAGTACCGATGATGCTCCGAAGCTCGATGAAGAGCAGGAATCGGCGCCTGAATTAAAACAGTGATTGCGCAACGCAGAATGAACATTGTTATTCCGGCGTCGTCACCCCGGCGAAAGCCGGGGCGGAATCCAGAGAATAAATACTGGGACTCGGCCCCCGCGTCGCTGCACGGGGCAGGCTTCTCCAGGGTGACAGACGCACAAAAATCAGAACCCAATTGACACAATTTTAGATTTACCCCCTCCCTGCTCACGTTGAGTCCCTCCCCCAACACGGGGGAGGTAATTTTTTTATCCCGTCACCAGCACGACTGCAGCAGCCCGGTTCACACGACGTGTACTCCCGGCACTCGAAACATTCTCCGCCAGCCGGATTCGCCAGCCATCCACGAGCCCGGCCCACGCAACAATGTCACTGGCGGGAAAGCGGGAGGCATGGCGGGTAATCCCGCGACCCTTGCCGAAGCGGTCAGGGATATCTCCAGTGGATGATCGCGGTTGATCGCTGAACCGGGCGGTACTACAATTTAGACGGTTCCATTATGGTTCCACGGAGATAAGCATGTTAACTCTGACACTCAAGAACATCCCCAAGCAGCTTCATGCTCAACTCAAAGATAGCGCTGAACGACACCGTCGCAGCCTGAACAGTGAAATCCT
>JAYUHG010000350.1:0-7379 GCA_043767195.1 Gammaproteobacteria bacterium
CTTATCTGCTGCCGGCGCGTCTGCACCCTCAGCCGGCTTGGCACCTTCCGCCGTAGCTGCCGCTGCCGCCGCCGCTTCCGCGGTGACCACCGGGGCTGCTTCAACTTCAACCGCGCGCGGAATATGCACACTGACCACCGGTTGCGTGGCATCACCGCCGTGCTTCAGCGCAGAAATGGTCACGCCAGGTGGCAACTTCAGATCGCTCAGGTGCAACGTCACACCGACATTGATTTCGGCCAGATCCACGGAGATGAATTCCGGCAGATCCTTGGGCAGGCAAGATACTTCCACTTCGGTGGTGATGTGATTGATAACGCCACCGCCGGTACGCACACCGACGCAACGTTCCTCATTCAGGAAGTGAATTGGCACACGCATGGTCAATTCCTTGTCCTCGGCAATGCGCTGAAAATCCACATGCACGATAAGCGGACGCACCGCGTGTCGCTGCAAGTCCTTGAGCACCACGCGCTCACTCTTGCCATCCAGGTGCAGCGTCAAAATGTGGGAGAAAAACGCCTCCTTCTCCAACTGATGATGCAGCTCCGCATGATTAACCATGATTGGCAAGGCCTCTTTGCCGGTGCCATACACGACACCAGGAACTTTCCCGGCTTGACGCAGGCGGCGGCTCGCACCCTTCCCCTGCACGACTCTGGTCTCGGCTTTGACTTCAAACTGTTGCATTTCGATACTCCTTATTACTTCTGTTTAGGTTAACTGCTGGCGCCCCTGATCCGCGACCAGATCAGGAGCAGCTACAAGCCACAAGCTACAAGGAAAACCATTGCACGACCTCACCCTTGTAGCTTGTAGCTTTCTTCTTGTAGCTTGTTGTTTGTAGCTTGTGGCTGCTCCTAATCCACAAACATCGAACTCAACGACTCTCCCTCCGACACGCGCCGAATACTCTCCGCTAACATCGCCGCCACACTCAACTGCCTGATACGCGAACAGGCAACGGCCTCAGGGCGCAGGGGGATGGTATCGGTGACTACCAACTCATCCAGTGTGGACTTGTTGATGTTGTCCACAGCGCGCCCGGACAACACCGGGTGGGTGCAATAGGCCACTACCCGGTCGGCGCCGAAATCTTTCAGCGCACCGGCGGCATTGCACAGCGTGCCGGCGGTATCCACCAAGTCGTCAATAATGACGCAGGTACGGCCTTCCACGTCACCAATAATATTCATCACTTCCGATTCGTTCGGATTCGGGCGGCGTTTATCAATAATCGCCAGGTCCGTGTCATCCAGCCTTTTCGCCAGCGCCCGGGCCCGCACCACACCGCCTACGTCCGGAGATACCACGATCTGGTTGCCATACTTGTGCTTCCAGATGTCACCCAGCAAGACCGGTGACGCATATACATTATCCAGCGGCATCTCGAAGAACCCCTGGATCTGATCCGAGTGCAGGTCCACGGTCAGCACCCGATCCACTCCCGCAGCGCCGATCATGTTGGCCACCACCTTGGCGGTAATCGGCACCCGGGCCGAACGCGGGCGGCGATCCTGACGCGCATACCCCATATACGGGATCACCGCGGTGATACGCACCGCCGACGCGCGCCGCGAGGCATCGGCAATCACCAGCAGCTCCATCATGTTGTCGTTCACCGGCGAACACAACGACTGAATGATGAAGACTTCCCGACCACGGATATTCTCCGCGATCTCCACCATGACTTCGCCATCGCTGAAACGACCGACGGAGATCTTGCCCAACGGCAGATTCAAATAACCGGCGATCTCTCCGGCCAGCACCGGATTGGCATTGCCGGTAAACAGGGTGGCATTGTTCAGGGACATGGGATCGGTGTGTTCCTCTGCGCTTCGCGATCAGCCACTCGATTCTTGAGATTCACCGGCATACTGCCGTGGCCGGAAATAATTTGGCTGGGGTGCCAGGATTCGAACCTGGGAATGCGGGAATCAAAATCCCGTGCCTTAACCAGCTTGGCCACACCCCATCATCCCGTGGCGGGCCGCGCCCGCGTATCGAATCATCGCTCGAGGCGATCCTGTAACGGAGACCGGTTGCAACCCTGGACCACAAACCCGCGCAAGTGGGGTGGCAATTGGCCCCGCACCTGCTCCGCGGACTGCGCCGAGGCGCAACGCAGGAAAACACAGGCGCCGGTTCCGGTCAGTCTTGCATCCCCATGCCGACGCAGCCAATCCAGCGCCTCGCCTACTTCCGGATGCATTTTGCGAACAACCGCCTCGCAGTCGTTGGCGCCGCCCCCCTCCAGAAAGGCGCGTATTGTGATTGCAGGGGTATTTCGTGTCAATTCAGGATGCTGGAATACCGCGGCAGTGGAAACAGAAACGCCCGGGTGTACCACCAGGAACCAGTCCACGGGCGGATCAATAGGGGTCAGGCGCTCCCCGACCCCTTCCGCCCAGGCGGCGTGACCGGCGATGAATACCGGCACATCGGCGCCCAATGTCAGACCGATACGCAGTAATTCCGGCTCCAGCAGGTTGGCGCGCCAGAGCTGGTTCAGTGCCAGCAATGTGGTGGCGGCGTTGGAACTGCCGCCCCCCAGTCCCCCGCCCATGGGGATGCGCTTCTGGATCCGGATATCCACACCTTTGCTGATCCCGGCGGCAGCGCGCAAAGCCATGGCGGCGCGCACCGTCAGATCATCAGCCTCGGCTATACCGCCATAGTCGGCATGGCGCTGAATACGACCATCGTCCCGCGGGATAAATTGCAGCTCATCACAAAGGTTGATGAACTGAAAAGCGGTTTGCAGCAGGTGATAACCATCGGCGCGGCGACCCAACACGTGCAAAAACAAATTGACCTTGGCCGGCGCCGGCCAGCCTGGCCCGATCATGGCGCCATGATCCATTCGCCGATCAGCAGGCGCACACGCACGGGACCATTTTCCAGACTCAGCTTGCCGGGCAGCACGGGATTGCCCTTGGAACGATATTCCTGGTAATCCACCTGCCAGCCATCCTGGATCAGATTATCCAGCCGTCCGTCTGCATTGACTCCCAGTTGCTCGGACTTCACGCCGGGACGGGGCAAGCCGCGCACCCACCAGCGCAGCCCGGAGACCGGCAACTGCCAGCCCAGATTGTCGCGCATCAGCGTCTCGGGGTCCGCGGCGCGGAGAATGCGGTTATCGGCGGTGCGCATTTCCACACCGGCTACCGTGCCGGATAATTCAAAGGTACCGCGCCCCAGGGGCGCTACCACCCGCAGCGTGTAGGTATCCAGCGTCTCGCGCCAATACAAAGATGCGCTCCAGGCCTCTTTCTCCAGCCGCACTGCAATGCGACCGCGAAATTGCCAGTCGTGCATAGCGGTCAAGCGCGCGCTATGGGCACTCCACAATGCCGCCTTATCCGGTCGCGGGGGCGACACCGGCTGCCGGGCGCAAGCGGTCAGCAACAGCGCAAACAACAGCACGGCATTGCTAGGCGAGAAAGCAGGTGAGCGAAAAGAGAATGAAAACATGGAGACTCGATGACCGCGCCGGCGCGTGGCGCGGTTGCGGCTATTCCTTAAATCGCTTGATGACGTCGAGCAGCTTGTCGTCGTCCGGTGTTTCCTGCAGGGCGGTGTTCCAGATCTCGTTGGCGGCGCGGCGATCACCCTTCACCCATAGCACTTCACCCAGATGCGCGGCGACCTCGGCGTCATTGCGCAGCACCAGCGCCTTGCGCAGATACTCTTCGGCCTCATCCAGCCGCCCCATGCGATACAACACCCAACCCATGCTGTCGAGAATATAGAAATCACTGGGGCTCAACTCCAGTGCGCGCTTGATGAATTCATGGGCCTCAACATAGCGATCCGTGCGATCCGCCAGGGTATAACCGAGGGCATTCAGAGCCTGGGCATTGTCCGGATCCTTGTCCAGGATTTCGCGCAGGTCGCGCTCCAGAATATCGAGCCGATCCATTTTTTCCGCCAGCATGGCGCGCGCATACATTACATCGGAATTGAATCCCGCTTGCAGCGCCTGATCATAGACCGACATGGCTGCATCAAAACGCTGGCTCCCGGTCAGCATTTCGCCTTCGGCCTGCACCAACAACGCGCGTTCATCCGCGTTACGGGTGCGTACTGAATGCAGGTGGGTACGCGCCTCATCCAGACGATCCTGTTTGGCCAGGATCAGACCCAGACGCACCTGGGCATCAAAATAATTCTCTCCGCCCTGTACACCCAGATACCAGATGTTGGCCTGATCTAATTTCTCGCGCTCTTCCGCGATACGGCCCAGATAGTAGCTGGCGTCATTGCCGCGCTCGTTGCTTTGGGCAAGACGCTTGAAATAGGGTTCGGCATCTTCAAGCCGATTGTCCTGAAGGTGCAGCAATCCGAGGGCAAAAGACACATCGGTATTTTCCGGCTGTTGCTGCCCCATGATCTTGAATTGTTCGCGGGCATCGTCAAAGCGCCGGGCATCGGCCAGCAGGCGGGCGTAGGCCATGCGTAAATTGAAATTGTCAGTCTTCCCGGCCTTGGGTCGCTTGAGGGTTTTCTCCAGTTGTTCCAGCGCCGCGTCCATGCGCTTCTGGCGCTGCAAGATGGAAACATAACTCAATAAGGCATTTTCATTGTCCGGGGTCAACGCCAGCGTTTGCTCCAGCAACTGGGCGGCGCGATCCAGATCGCCGAAACGCGCCACCACATGGGAAAAGGCGTACAACGCCTCGGGGGAGTTCTGCCGCGTCGCCAGCAGTCGCTCCATTAGCGTGAGTACCAATTCACCGTCCTTCTCGCGCCCGAGCAGACTCGCGATCATCAGCAACTTCTCATCCAGGGGGCCGGCGGCTTTATCCAGCATGTCCTGCAGATGTTTGAAAGCCAGCTCCTGGTCGTTGCCCCGCAGTGCCATGGCGGCCAGCACCTGATAAGGGTCCGGACTGCGTGGGTCCGTTTCCACCCAGATGGTGGCTGCTTCGGTTGCCGCCTCGATGTCACGGGCATACACGGCAACACGCGTGGCGCGCTCAGCCAGTTTCACATCCCGGGTGCTGCGCGCCAGATCCATATAGGTCTCCAATGCAGCGCCCAGTTCACCCCGCTGACCGGCGATCTCAGCCAGCATGATCCGGTACAACAAATCACCGGTAAGTTCGATGTTTGGGCGTACCGGTTCAGTGGGTAATTCCGTCTCAGCCGCGCTCGGCGCCTGATCCTGGGCAACGGTTGCCTCCGGTTTCGGGGCCGGCGCGGTGCAGGCAGCAGCCAGTAACAGGCTGAAAAGCACATGGGCGCGTGGCACGGATGCGGGCAAAGAATGAGTTAAATCAGTAGTTTTCATGGGCCAACCATAGCAAGGAATACACTGACAATGACATATCCGGCGCTAGTTGGTTGCCCGGGTGTTTGATTCAAGTCAGCAACAAGTTGAATTGTAAGTGTTTTATGCTTGTATTGAAAATGAGCATCGCGCAGAATTCCCCGGCAGCCCGTACTGACCCGGTAACCTCCCTTGACCCTGCTTGCCTTTGGACTCAATCACACCACCGCGCCCATAGAGGTGCGCGAACGCGTGGTGTTTACCCCGGACATGCTGCCCGAGGCGTTGGATGCCATGAAGCGGGAAGGTGGCGCCGCTGAAGCAGCCATTTTGTCCACCTGTAACCGCACTGAAATCTACTGTGCCGTGGACCCTCCCCACAGCCACCGCCCGGTACACTGGTTTTCCGGTTTCTGTGGCAAGTACATCCGTAATCCGGAGACACATTTATATGTACACCCCGATGCCGGGGCAGTGAAGCATGTGCTGCGGGTGGCCAGCGGGCTGGACTCCCTGATCCTGGGGGAATCCCAGGTGCTTGGGCAGCTCAAGGACGCTTACCAGACCGGGGTCCGCGCCGGAACCGTGGGTCAACTGTTGGGACGGTTGTTCCAGCATTCTTTTCATGTGGCCAAGGAGGTACGCAGCAATACCGCCATCGGCAGTCACCCGGTTTCCGTGGCCTTCGCGGCCGTGCGTCTGGCGCGCCAGATCTTCGGCGATCTGAGCCGGGGCACAGCGCTGCTGGTGGGCGCCGGGGAAACCATTGAACTCACCGCCCGGCATCTGGCCGAGCATGGTTTGCGACGCATGATTGTTGCCAATCGTTCCCTGGATCGGGCCCAGCGGCTGGCCGGGGAGTATTCCGGTTACGCCATTAGTCTGCAGGACTTGCCGCGGCACCTGTATGAAGCGGACATTGTCATCTGCTCCACTTCCAGCCCGGAACCGATCCTGGATCAGGCCGCGGTGCAAAACGCGTTGCGTCAGCGCCGCCACCGGCCCATGTTTATCCTGGATCTGGCCGTGCCCCGTGATGTGCATCCGGCGGTGTCCGAGCTGGAAGATGTTTATCTCTACAGCGTGGATGATCTGCACGGCGTCATTGAAGAAAACCTGCGCACCCGGCGCGAGGCGGCGTTGCAAGCGGAGGAGATCATTGATTCCCAGGTTATTCATTTCATGCACTGGCTGAAATCCCGGGATACGGTGGCCACCATCCGCTCCCTGCGGGATCACGCCGACCACATTCAGCGGCAGGTAATCGAGAACGCCGTGGCCCGTTTGCATCAGGGCGAAGCGCCGGAACAGGTATTGCGCGACGCCACCCGCCTGCTCACCAACAAGCTCATGCATAACCCGAGCACACAGTTGCGCACGGCGGGCGAGTCACGCCAGGATCTGGCGCGGGCGGTGAAGGAATTGTTCGGTCTGCCCGCGGACTCCGATCCCAAAGACGGCAAATCCTGAGCTGTAAGCCGGTCGCGCATCCCCTGCCGGCCACCGCGTAGCCCACATTATGAAAGACACGCTGCTGAACAAACTGGAACGGCTTGCCGATCGACAGAAAGAGATCCACGGGCTGCTGGCGGACCCGTCGGTGATCCAGGAACAACGCCGCTTCCGCGAACTGAGCAAGGAAGACGCGGAGGTGGCGCCAGTGGTGGAGTGTTACCAGCGCTTTCGGCTCAACCAGCAGAACATGGAAAGCGCGCGCCACATGCTCAACGACCCGGATCCGGACATGCGCGAAATGGCCTTGGCCGAGTTGCGCCGGGCGGAAAAAGAAGATGAGAAACTGGAAGTGGAAATCAGCGCCCTGCTGCTGCCCCGGGACCCGGCCGATGATCACAATATCTTTCTCGAGATCCGCGCTGGCACCGGCGGCGAAGAGGCGGCGCTGTTCGCCGCGAGTTTGTTGCGCATGTACAGCCGTTACGGTGAGCGCCGGGGCTGGAAAACGGAAATCGTCAGCGCCGGCACCAGTGATCTGCGCGGCTACCGTGAGGTCATTGTGCGCATTATTGGCGATGGTGCCTTCTCGCGGCTGAAATTCGAGTCCGGCGTACATCGGGTGCAGCGGGTACCGGAAACCGAGGCCCAG
>JAYUHG010000351.1:0-3120 GCA_043767195.1 Gammaproteobacteria bacterium
GTTGGCGAACCCGTGCTGGCCTATATCCGCAGGTTGCGGCTGGAAAAGGCGGCGTACCGGATACTGTTTATGGACAATAATGTTACGGAAGCTGCCGCCCTTGCCGGCTACTCTTCCGCTGCCGCATTTACCCGGGCGTTTCGGCAGCACTTTGGCACCACCCCAAAAAAGTTTGTGCGCAAGCTGCTTGAGTGTCGCCCCCGTGACCAGTCGCAAAACACCGGCATGCCGTCTGGCCCGGTATACCGCCGCATGGCACCGTTGAATCTTTTGGGTGTGAAGCGATTGGGTGCCTATGACCGGGCGCCGTGGGAAGCCTGGAGCGTATTGCGCGCGTACTTGCGATCCATTGCTGATGAAGGGAAGGAATGGACGCGCATTGGCCTGCCCCTGGACTGGCCGGAATTGACTCCGGAACCGCGGCGGCGCTACGAGGCCTGCGTCGTCAGCGATGCCGCGCCCGAAGGGGAGTTCTTTCGCAAGCAATTAGCTGGTGGCACCCATGCCATATTTCTGCATCGCGGTCCGTACCAGGAATTGCAGGCGGCACATGAAAAAATATTTTGGAACTGGTTGCCGGGTGCGGAGGTCCAACTACGTGACGCCCCTGCATTTCATATATATACGGCGTCGCCCGACGGGAGAGCGGGCACTGGTTCATTGATCACGGAAATATGCATCCCGGTCGAGATGCCACAGGTTTCGCGCTCCGTATTTCAGATACAACAGAGTCTCGCGCAGGCAGAGTGGTAAAACAGGCGTTGCTTGCTCTCTTGCTTATACAATGGTTAATATTGATTGTTCAGCAAGTACGGGATAGCGCGACCTCCCGTAACAAGTGCAAGATGAAGTCGAAACCGGCACAACAGGAAGCAATGTTACACCGCCGGTAAAATTTGAGTTAAACCAGAAGAGAGGAGTTCGCACATGAAGACTTTCAATTCCATAACCAGATTTCTGGCGCTGGCAGTGGCAATGTTTTTCTTTGCCTCGGGTGCTTGGGCGGAACATGACGGTGACGGCGTAGTTCATGACGAAACAACCGTTGACGAAGGAACCATTGACGAAGGAACCGTCAATGAGGCCGATGGCAGCGGTGAAGAAGCGCAGTCCGGCACCGGCGGTGAGGAAATTTTCTATATGACCGGTGGTGAGGGCGGCGAAGAGTCCGTTATCGAGTACGTTGACGCTGAGGGCAATGTCTACAATCAACGTGGCGATGTAGGTACCGGTGAAGAAGTGAGTATGGAGATTCTTGCGGCCCAGGGTGGTATGGCCGGTGGCGGGGCGGTTTCGCTGTCTGATACCGCCGCGGATCAGGCCGGGATTGACAGCGCCAATGATCTCAGCCTTGATGTTGTGGGTTCCAATCAGGCGGATTTTGCGGTGCCCGTGGAAGTCGCAATCGCAGCGTCCGGCGGTTCAAGCAGTACGACCGGCGCAGGTTCTACAACGCGCATCAGCGGCGGCCATTTAGGCAGCCAGAAGTAATCCAATTCAAGACGCCCGCGGTACGCCGGCAGGTCCGGGTACCGCGGGCGTTTTGTTGTGACGGATTGATATCCAGCGTGACGATATTCTTTCGGGTGAATCGCGCCGCCAGGTGGTTGTTGGCGGTGCTGTGCATTGCACTCGCCCCCCAGATCCACGCCCAGGTGGATGTCAATGACGGTGCAGCGGAGCAGCCGCTGGGACCGCGTCGCTCTGAGCTGTCAACGCCGGATGCGCCAGGACCGGCGCCGCAAGATGTTGAAATTGCGCCACCGGCGCCGGATAGCGGGCAACAGACGGCGACCCAGTTTCAACTTTATGTGCGTGAATTCCGCTTTGATGGCAATACCGTTATCAGTACCGCGCAACTCCAGGCTGTCGCCGCCCCGTACCAGGGACGTGAAATTACCGATGTCGAACTCCAGGAGTTGCGCCGCCAGTTGACCGCTTTGTATACCCAGGCCGGTTATGTGGCTTCGGCAATCGTGATCCCCGATCAGGATATCGTTGATGGAGTCGTCACATTGCGAGCCGTGGAAGGCCGACTCGGCAAGGTGGAATTGACCGGCGTCCGGCAATACGACCCGGAGTTCCTCCGCGAATGGATCAGCCGCGGCATTGAAGCGCCGATCCGGGCGCCCCAGTTGGAGGAGCACCTGCTTACTGTATTGCAGGATCCGGCCATTGCCGGACTCAAACCGCAGTTGATCGTTGGCGATGAAGGTGACAGCAGTGTCCTGCGCGTGGATATAAAGGAGGCCCGTCAGTTCGGCGCCCGCGTCGGCTTCGCCAATGATCGTTCTCCAGCGGTGGGCGGGATCAGGGGGGAAGTGGAATTGCTCGCCAGAAACCTGCTTGGGCGTGGGGACCATACCAGTGTGAGTTTGGAGGGGAGTCAGGGATTGCAGGTAATAGATGCCCGGACCGATGTGCCATTGAATGTTCACGGCACGCGTTTCCAATTCCGGTTCGCGGATTATGATTCCCGCGTGGTTGAGGAGCCCAATACCCCGAGCATTGAATCCGAGTTTCGCATCGTCGAACTGGGTCTCCAACAGACCCTGTATCGCAGCCTTAACCGTACCATCAACGCCGGCATCTCCGTGGATGGCCGGGACGCGGAAACTTTTCTGGATGGCCGCCCCTGGTCCTTCAGCCCTGGCGCCGAGCGTGGCCGCTCCAATGTGCGGGCGGCGCGTCTGCGGTTTTCGTGGCTGGAGCGGCGCGCAACGGATGTAATCAGCGCCCAAGCTACACTGTCGGTGGGGGTCAACATACTGGATGCCACGGCCCATGAAGGTGGTCGTCCCGACTCCGAGTTTCATACCGGCCTGCTGGCGGCCCAGTGGTTGCATTCATTCGGTGGACAGTTTGGGCAGCTTTATTCCCGTTTTCAGTTTCAAAAGTCCAATGACGCCCTCTTGTCACTGGAGAAAATGGCCATTGGCGGCCTCCGATCCGTGCGTGGCTACCGGCGCGTTCGCCTGTTGCGAGACAGTGGCTGGGATGCCTCGATGGAATACCGGCTGCCATTGATTCGAATTCCTGTTCCGGGCTTGAGCGCCGACGGCGAAGGCAGGCTCAGTGCCGTGGCATTCGTAGATGCCGGTCGGGTCTGGAACGAAGACG
>JAYUHG010000352.1:0-3113 GCA_043767195.1 Gammaproteobacteria bacterium
CATCCACCAGCGGCGCCTGGATAACTGGCCGCAACACTATCCGTGGATTGACGAACAGGGTTACAACTATTTTCGCAAGCGTTTGAAAGAAGCACGGCGCGACGTGGAACATGGCCTCAGCGTGACACTGGATTATTTTGTGACCCGCTCGGAACAGGAACGGGCACTGACCATCCTGCAATTCAAACTGGACATACTCTGGACCATGCTGGATGCCATGTGGATGGCCTATATCGAAAAGAAACCGCCCTATCATTGCGTCACTTGAGGCAGTATGGCCGGCATGGATGACCCTTTGGTCCCGTTTCTTGCCCCCACTTTCCGTTTCCAGTGGGAAGAGGTGCAGAACTGTTTTGTCATCCTGTACCCGGAAGGCATGGTGAAGTTGAGCGCCAGCGCAGGGGAGATTCTGCGCCGCTGCGATGGGATTCGTAACATCGGCGGCATTATTGAAGATTTGAAACAACAATTTCCCGGCGCCGACCTCGGCCCGGACGTAAAGAAGTTTCTGGAGGAAGCCCATGAGCATGGCTGGATCCGCACCCATTAGTCCCGGCGTCATCAAACCACCCCTGTGGTTGCTGGCTGAACTCACCTACGCCTGCCCGTTACAGTGCCCGTACTGCTCCAATCCCATGGAGATCGCCAAGTACAAGAATGAACTGAGCACCGAGGATTGGATCCGCGTCCTGCAGCAGGCACGGAAAATGGGCGCCACGCAGTTGGGATTTTCCGGCGGAGAACCGCTGATACGACGCGACCTGGAGGAACTGATTGCCGAGGCGCGCCGCCTGGGTTTTTATACCAACCTCATCACCTCCGGGCTGGGCATGGATGAAACACGGATCCGCGCCTTCAAGGAGGCGGGGCTGGACCACATCCAGCTCAGCTTTCAGGCCAGCACCGAGGAACTCAATAACTTCATCGCTGGCACGGATTCCTTCGAACACAAGAAGGAGATGGCGCGGCAGGTGAAGAAGCAGGGTTATCCCATGGTGCTGTGCTTCGTGCTCCACCGGAAGAATGAGGATCAGATCCGCGACATTCTCGATTTGGCCGTAGCCCTGGAAGCGGACTACGTGGAATTGGCCACCACCCAGTATTACGGCTGGGCCTACCACAACCGCGATCAGTTGCTGCCCACCCGCGCCCAGCTTGCCCACGCGGAAATGGTGGCCAAGGAGTATCAGGAGAAGATGAAGGGCAAGATGAAGATCTTCTACATCATCCCCGATTACTACGAAACCCGGCCGAAGCGCTGCATGGATGGCTGGGGTTCGGTGTTCCTGAGCATCGCACCCGATGGCACGGCGCTGCCCTGTCAGGCCGCGCGGCAATTACCCGGGCTGGAATTTCCCAATGTGCGCGATAAGGACATCGCGTGGATCTGGAATGAATCCCCCGCCTTCAGTCGTTTCCGCGGACTGGACTGGATGAAGGAACCGTGCCGCTCCTGTCCGGAGAAAGAGAAGGATTTAGGTGGTTGCCGCTGTCAGGCCTACATGCTCACCGGCGATGCCGCCAATGCCGATCCGGTGTGCGACAAGTCACCCCTGCATCACCTGGTCACGGACCAGGTGGAGAGGGTGCAGCAACTGGCCGGGCAGAAAGAATTCGAAGCGAAGCCGCTGGTGTTCCGCAATATGGCTAACTCGAAACGGCTCACGGAAGTGGTGTGAGAAAGGAGCTACAAGCAACAGGCTACAAGGAAAAGATTACAGCGGCTCCTCTACGCACCAACTGCTGTAACGCTGCTTGCGATGAATAGCACAATACTTATCATTCATTACTTGTAGCTTGTAGCTGCCTTTAAAGCCCACGCCACATCCAGCGCCTGGCGATTTTCCTTGATGTCATGCACCCGGAACACACGCACACCCGCCAATACTCCCAGGGCCGTGGTCGCGCAGGTGGCGCCCACCAGTTCATGAAATTCGGTGACGTTGCAGATTGAACCCATAAAGCACTTGCGACTGGCGCCCAGCAATACCGGATAGCCGGTCTGCACCAGTGTCTTCAGGCCGGCCAGTAATTGTAGGTTATGGAGTTTGCTCTTGCCAAAACCGATGCCGGGGTCAATGGTGATTTGCTCTCTGGCGATGCCGGCGACTTCCGCGGCTTTTGCCCGCACCATCAGGAACTGCAACACCTCGCTCACCGCGTCCTGGTAGCTGGGGGCGGATTGCATGGTCTCCGGGGAACCCTGCATGTGCATCAAGATAATGTCTGCTCCCGAACGGCGGGCCAGGTCAAACATAGCCGGGGCATCGCGACCGGCTGAAACATCATTAATTATATTCGCACCTTCAGAGACGGCCGCGTCCGCCACATCGCTGCGCGTCGTATCTATGCTGACCCGGCATCCACTGGGCAACTGACGGCACAATTCCTTCAACACCGGTAACACGCGCTGCAACTGATCCGCCGCACTCACCCTGGCCGCGCCCGGTCGCGTGGATTCGCCACCGATATCAATAATGTCCGCGCCTTCTTGCGCCATGCGCAGCCCATGTGCCACAGCCACACCGGAATCAAAGTGGCGACCACCATCGGAGAAGCTGTCAGGGGTGACATTCAATATCCCCATCAATAGGGGGCGGTCCGCACCGGCCAGACTCATCGAATTTTCTCCGCCATGGCATCGGTGGCAGACACCAGGGCATCCACCATCACCGGCTCACTGGCAAGATGCCCACCTTCCCGCACCACCTGAAATTCCGCTTGCGGCAACGTCTCGCGCAGCGCCCACGCGGCATCCAGTGTGCAGGTCAGGTCGCGCCGGCCATGGATGATATGCACTGGCACATTGGGGATCTTGCCGACGTTATCCAGAATCTGATTCTGAGTCAGGAAATAACGATGCTGCGCGTAGTGCATCTCGATGCGCGCCTGCTGCACGATGACGGCCATGTCCGGTTCCGTTGGCGGGGTTTCGGGCAATAGATAGGTGGCCACCTGGCCAGCCCAGCGGGACCAGGCCAGGGCATAGCGCTGTTGTAGCGTCTGATCATTACCCAGTACATGCCGCTGGCACGCCGCCAGGGGATCGCGGCGCTCTGCCGGCGTCATGACGCCGAGGAATTTCTCCCACTCGTCAGGGAAAATCCGGCTCA
>JAYUHG010000353.1:0-7357 GCA_043767195.1 Gammaproteobacteria bacterium
GCCTGCCAGTTCTCAATGTCTGTCTGCCACAGCCCCTCGCTGAACACGCCGTGATAGCCACCTTCCACGAGTACATAGGAATCTTTGCCTGTGTAAGCCCGCGCCAGGCGCAAGGCTGCCATCACCGCCTCGGTACCGGATACGGAGAACCGCACCAGTTCCGCCGCCGGTACCATGCGCGAAATGCGCTCCGCCACCGCCAGCTCCATTTCCGTGGACAAGGCAAACACTCCCCCCACATCCATCCCAGCCCGGGCCGCTTCATCCACCCGCGGATCCCCATAGCCCAGGATGTTCGGGCCATAGCCCATGCGGTAATCAACGTATTCGTTATCGTCCAGGTCCCAGATGCGCGCACCCTTGCCACGCCGCACGTATATGGTCTTTTCGCCCCAATAGCGAAAGTTGGAGGTGACCCCCAACGGCAGGCGCTTAATGGCCTGTTCGTAGTGGGCGCGGGAAGCTGAGAGGTTGCGTGACATGGCCATAATCATGCCACCGCTCACACCTTGCTGTCCATCATATTTGAATGAATACTCATTCATTTTTATTCATGTTTTACTGACACAATAATATGCTAACCTACGGTCCTAAAAGGGGTTTATGATATTTCAGGCCATGCCAAAAAAAGTCAAAAAGAAGCCAGCGGCACCCGGGAAGCGGGAGAAAAACAAGGGCTTACGCCGGCTGCAAATGCTCCGCGCCACCATCCGTTCCGTGGCCAAACGCGGGTTCGCTGCCACCACCATGGCGGACGTGACCAAAGAGGCGGGCTTAAGCCTGGGTCTGGTAAACCTGCACTTCAAGAGCAAGGACAAGCTCATGGAGGAAACCCTGCGCCACCTGTCGGAGGAATATGAATCCGCCTGTTATGCCGCCATGGCCTCCGCCGGCCCCTCCGCCGCGGATAAATTGCGCGCCCTGGTGGAGCTGGATTTCAGTCCCAGGGTCTGCGACCCGCGCAAACTGGCAGTGTGGTTCGCTTTCTGGGGTGAAGCCAAATCGCGCCCTACCTATCAGCAGATCTGCGCACGCAATGACCGGCGCTATGAAAAAATTGTCACCGACCTGTGTCAGGAGATCGTCGAAGTCGGCGGCTACACGGAAATCAATGCCACCACCATGGCCAGCGGCCTGTCCGCCCTGGTCAATGGTCTGTGGCTGGACCTGCTTATGACACCGGAAGATATGCCGGTGGAAACCGCGCGCAACATCAGTTTTTTCTTTCTGTCCCACGCCTTCCCAAACCATTTCACCAACCCATAACCCGGACCCGCTCTCATGGAGATAAAACTTACCGACACCGCCCAGCGCTGGCGCGACACCGCGCGCAAATTCGCCCATGAGGAATTAATTCCGTATGAAGTAGAGGCGGAACTCAATAACGGCGTCATCGCCGCGGATCGGCGCCTACACCAGCAACACCTGGCCCTTGAGTTGGGCTTCGGGCGCATGGATGTGCCCCAGGCCCATGGCGGTTTGGCACTGGGCATGACCGAGCAAGTGGCGGTGTGGGAGCAATTGGGGCAGGTCACCAATGGTCTGTGCTGGTGCTTCTCGGAACCGCAGCAATGGATGTTCGAGGCCTGCACCCCGGAGCAGATAAAGACCTATGTATTGCCGTTGATGCGCGGTGAGCGGAAGGATTGCTACGCCATCACCGAATCCGAACCCGGCTCCCAGGAGGTCATCCACACCACAGCCAGACGCTGCCCGGGTGGCTACCGCGTCAATGGCGAGAAGTGGTACGTCACCAGCGCCAACTTTGCAGACTTCATGTGGTTGCAGGTAAAGCTGGAGTCCGGGGAGTCGGCCTTGTGCTTCGTGGACATGAACAGCCCCGGACTGGAGATTGTCCGTACACCGCTGTTCAGTCATACCTTTGCCGCCCATCACCCTACCTACAAACTCACGGATGTATTCGTACCGGACAAGAATCGAATCGGTGCCGAAGGCGCGGGCATGCAGTACATGCGCAGTTGGTTCCGCCATGAGCGCATGATGATTGCGGCGCGCTGCTGCGGCGCCGCCGCGCGCCTGATTGAAGAGGCCCATGTCTTCGCGAAACAGCGCATGGTTGACGGTGAACCACTGTCTTCAAAGCAAGCCATCCAGTTCATGCTGGCGGACAGCGTGACCGAGCTTTGGGCGGCGCGTCTGATGACCTACGAGGCCGCCGCCGCCCATGATCAGGGCGCGGATCTGAAATCCCTCCACGCCCGTTGTTCCCTGGTAAAACTCTATGCCTCGGAGATGGCCAATCGCGTGGCGGATCGCGCCGTGCAGATCTTCGGCGGGCGCGGCTACATGCGTGAAAATGTGGCTGAACGGTTCTTCCGCGAGTTGCGGGTGGATCGCATCTGGGAAGGTACCAGCGAGATCCAGCGCATGATAATCGCCGGCTGCCTGGACAAGCGCGGTCTGGCGGGCATGTAGCAACCATGGGCAATCCTGCTCATTTACCAGGTCTGTGCCTCTGGCTGTTGGCATACTGCGTAACAATCTCAGCGCGTGCCGATGAGGAACAGGTCGTCAATATCTACAACTGGGCCGACTACATCGGCCCCACCACCATCCAGGATTTCGAACGCGAGACCGGCATCAAGGTCAACTATGACATCTACGACACAAGCGAAATCGTGGATGCCAAGATCATGGCCGGTGGTTCCGGTTATGACGTGGTGCTGCACTCCGCGACGTTCACTCATCGCATGATTCAACACGGCATCTTTCGGCCCCTGGATCAAAGCAAGCTGACCAACTGGCATCATCTGGATCCGGAATTGCTCCAGTTGTTCGAGGCATTCGACCCCGGCCTGAAGTACAGCGCCCCATACATGTGGGGCACCATGGGCTTTGCCTACAACCTGGATCTGGTGCTGGAACGTATGCCGGATGCGCCACTGGACAGCTCGGCGCTGGTGTTTGATCCCGCTATCGTGTCCCGGTTCGCTGATTGTGGCGTATCCCTGGTGGATTCGCCTACGGATGTCATCCCCACCGCCATGCTCTACCTGGGTCATGAGGCCAACTCGGTGGATCCCCACCACCTCAAGGAAGTCGAGGACCTGCTGAAAAAAATCCGGCCCTATATCAAATATTTCGATTCCACCAAAATGCTGGTGGATATGCCCAACAAGGAAATCTGCATTGGCATGAGCTGGTCCGGAGATTACTCCGTGGCCTGGACCCGGGCGCGGGAAGCCGGCATCAAGCTGAATCTGGGCTACAGCGTACCCCGTGAAGGTTCACCCTACTGGCTGGATGCGGCGTATATTCCCGCCGATGCCCCGCACCCGGATAATGCCCATGTGTTCATCAACTTTCTGCTGCGCCCGGACGTGATTGCCGCCATTTCAAACTTCACCGGCTATGCCAACCCCAACCGTGATGCCACGAAGCTGGTGAAACAGGAATACCGTGACAACCCAGCCATCTATCCGGATGAGACATTCAAACAGCGCCTGCATTGGACCGCGGTGCTGGAGCCGAAAGTCGAGCGCCTGCGTTCGCGTACCTGGACACGAGTGAAAACCGGTTTGTAACCGCGCAACAACGCACCGAACCCAATGCCCGATTCCCCCACGCCACCGCAACGGAATGCTACACACGCCGCCCGCAGACCTTGGGATGATCCGGATCAAAAACCGTATATCCAGATCACCGGGCTGACAAAACGCTTCGGCGACACCGCCGCCGTGCAAGACATCAGTCTCGATGTATACAAAGGCGAGTTGTTCGCCATCCTGGGCGGATCCGGCAGCGGCAAAACCACACTCTTGCGTATGCTGGCCGGTTTCGAGCTGCCCGACACCGGCAAAATTGTCATTGACGGTGTGGACATGACGCAAGTCCCGGCCTATGCGCGTCCGGTGAACATGATGTTCCAGTCCTATGCCCTGTTCCCCCATATGACCGTGGCACAGAACATCGCCTATGGTCTGCACAAGGAATCCCTGCCGCGGACGGAAATCCGGCAACGGGTGAGCGAAATGCTGGCGCTGGTGAAACTGGAAGGCTTGGGTGGCCGCAAACCGGATCAGTTATCCGGTGGTCAGCAACAACGCGTGGCACTGGCGCGGGCGTTGGTGAAACGTCCCAAGGTATTGCTGCTGGATGAGCCGTTGGCGGCGCTGGATAAGAAACTCCGTGAACACACCCAGTTCGAACTGATGAATATCCAGGATCAACTGGGCATCACGTTTCTGGTAGTGACCCACGATCAGGAAGAGGCCATGACCCTGGCCACGCGCATTGCCGTCATGAATGCCGGCACCTTGGTTCAGATCGGCACACCCACGGAGATCTATGAATACCCGCGCAACCGTTTTGTGGCGGATTTTTTCGGCACTATCAATTTATTCTCCGGAACGGTGTCGGCGCTTACCGGAGACACATTGCGACTGCCCGCCGCCGACCTGGCCGGCGACATCCTGGCGCCGGCAAACGGCTGCAATGCCGGTGACAACATCTGGGTCGCGGTGCGACCGGAGAAAATCTCACTCTCGAAAACCGCGCCCGACGGCGACCAGCTCAACACTTTCAAGGGCGTGGTGTGGGATCTGGCCTACTACGGCAACCTTTCCCTCTATCGGGTGAAACTGGAAACCGGTCGCGTCATTCAAGTCAGCGCCCAAAACCGAATCCGCTCTTCGGCGCGCATGGCGGAATGGTACGACCAAGTGTATGTATCCTGGGATGTGAGCAGTAGCGTGGTGTTGCGGGAATGAATCACAGCACCGTCACCCCGCCGCGCGGCAACCACTGGTGGCGCTATGCCACCATCGGCCTGCCCTATGTCTGGCTGGTATTGTTTTTCTTCGTGCCATTTCTTCTGGTATTCAAGATCAGTCTGTCCGACCCGATTGTGGGTCAGCCACCCTTCACGCCGTTGTTCACGCCGGAGAGTCCCAGCCTGTTTTATATCTCCTGGGATAATTATCGTTTTCTGTTAGACGATGAACTGTACCTGGTGAGTTATCTGAAATCGGTGAAGATTGCATTCTTCTCCACGCTTTTGTGCCTGCTGATGGGCTACCCCATCGCCTACGCCATCGCCCGCGCCAGCCAGCCCTGGCGCAATATATTGCTGTTATTGATCATCCTGCCGTTCTGGACCTCATTTCTGCTGCGCGTGTACGCCTGGATGGGTGTGCTCGGCGACCACGGGCTGATAAATAATCTGTTGTTATGGGTCGGGCTTATCGAGCGTCCGCTCAAGTTGTTATACACGGATCTGGCGGTATACCTGGGCATTCTGTACAGCTATCTGCCCTATATGGTGCTGCCTTTATACGCTTCACTGGAACGGCTTAACCCCGACCTGCACGAGGCGGCATCGGATTTGGGCGCAGCGCCGCTGACGGTATTCCGGGACATTACCCTGCCCCTGTCCTTGCCCGGCATCATCGCGGGATCGCTGCTGGTGTTCATCCCCGCCATCGGCGAATTTGTCATCCCGTCCCTGCTCGGCGGGTTGGATTCACTCATGATTGGCCGCACGCTATATGACGAATTCTTCTCCAATCGTGACTGGCCCCTGGCGGCGGCGGTGGCCACGGTACTGCTGTTGCTTCTGGTGTTACCCATCATGGTATTCCAGCATTACCAGGCAAAAGATCAGGCCGGTGTGCAATGACCCGCCGCTACCCCACTTTCCTGATCAGTGTGTTGGCATTCGGATACGCGTTTCTGTACGTGCCCATCATCCTGGTCATCGCCTATTCCTTTAATAACTCACGCCTGGTTTCCATTTGGGGCGGATTCTCCCTGCGCTGGTACGGTGAGCTTCTGCACAATGAACAGATTATGGAAGCCGCCTGGCTCAGCCTGCGTGTCGCGGTAATCAGCGCCACAGCAGCGACCGTTCTGGGCACGATGGCGGCGCTGGCGCTGACCCGCATGGGGCGCTATCACGGGCGATTTTTATTCGCCGGCATGTTGGCCGCGCCTCTGGTGATGCCGGAGATCATCACCGGCCTGTCGTTATTGTTGTTGTTTGTGAGTCTGCAAGACTTTATCGGCTGGCCTGCGAGTCGCGGTGCATTGACCATTACCCTTGCACATATCACCTTCTCCATGGCCTATGTGGCAGTCATCGTCCAGTCCCGGCTGACGGCGCTGGATGCTTCCCTGGAAGAGGCAGCCATGGATCTGGGCGGCACACCCTTTCGTGTCACCATGGACATCACGCTGCCGCTGGTAGCGCCGGCCATGATCTCCGGCTGGTTGCTGGCCTTCACCCTGTCACTGGACGATCTGGTCATCACCAGCTTTGTTTCCGGCCCCGGTGCCAGTACGCTGCCCATGGTGATTTACTCCAAGGTAAAACTCGGCCTCACCCCGGACATCAATGCGTTAGCAACGGTGATTATCGTGGTCGTAGCGGTGTGTGTGGCCGTTGCCGGTTGGCTGTCGCTGCGCGCCGCAAAATAAATTCGTGTCCGCAAACCCAAAGACATCCGCGCTATTTGACGAAGTTATCCGGCTCGTCAACATCGGCGACACAGTTGCGGCCGAGGCGAAGTGCCGGGAAGCCATGGCGCGCGATGCCCATGATGTGAACTTCACCGCCCTGCACGGCGCGGTGCTGGTAAAAATGGGGCGCTACGCGGAAAGTGAGCAAGTCCTGCGCCGGGCCATTGCCGTTGCCCCCACGTTCGCCAAGCCCCATGAAGACCTGGGTCATGTTTTGTTGGAGATGGGCAAACCGGCAGAGGCAGTGCCATTGTTACAGGAAGCAACGCGCCTGGATCCCGGCGCCGTGGGCGCGTGGTTCAATCTGGGCCGGGCCCTGGCGGACTCCGGTCGCGGCAAAGAGGCCGATGCCGCCTTTGAAAAATCCTTTGATTTGTCCCCGGAGCGCAAATCCCTGGCCTATGGCTCCAAGGCCCATCAGGAAGGCAAGCTGGACGAGGCCGAGCGGTTATACCGCCAGGTGCTGCGTTTCAACCCCGGCAATGTGGATGCCATGCGCTTGCTGTCAAATATCCTGGCGCAGACCCAACGCGCCGACGAAGCCGAGCAGTTACTGGTAAAGGCCTTGACCCTGACGCCGGACTTTGTCGCCGCGCGTATTGACCTCGGCGTGGTATTGCGGGAACAAGATCGCTTCGCCGAGGCGATCCAGTCCTTTCGCACCGCCATTGCCATTGAGCCGGAAAATCCCCGCACACACTTTTTGCTCGGTGGGACGTTCGCCCCCGCCGGCCTCACCTATGACGCCATTGAATCCTACCGTCGTGCCCTGGCGCTCAACCCGCGCCATGCAGGCGCCTGGCTCGGGCTGGCCCATACCCTGAAGACCGTGGGCAAAACGGAAGAGGCGGTGAACGCTTACAAGGAGAGTTCAAATCTG
>JAYUHG010000354.1:0-3110 GCA_043767195.1 Gammaproteobacteria bacterium
AATCCCGGCAGGCGGGCCAATTGATCGGGGTGCGAGGCATCCACCAGAATGAGTCCCGCGATTTGGTCCGGATGCGTGGCGGCAAAGTACTGCATGTTATAGCCGCCGAATGAGTGCCCGACCAGCACATAGGGTGGTGCTACTCCGGCGCCGCGCAGCAAGGCCTCCAATTCATCGGCGATTTGTTCCGTAACCCGCGGTGCGGGACCCGGGTCGCTCCAGCCATAACCGGCGCGATCATAGGAGCATACCCGATGGTCCGGGGCGAGCTGCTCCTGAACAAACCACCAATCCATGGAAAACCCGCCCAACCCCGCATCCAAAATCACCGCGGGGCCGGCGCCATCTCCGCGGCACAGAATATGAAGCTGATATCCACCCACATCCACCATGACACCGGGCGGCAATTGCAGGTCCAGGGAAACCGGGGCATCCGTCGCCAAGGCGCTTGAGGCCAAAAAACACAGGCTTAACAATAATGCCAGCCAGCCCTTTTGATTCACTTGCGCCATGGGATTCGGTTCGGATACACCTCAATAATGGCAATTTGGGCACAGCCTGCGCCGGGCAGCACTCGCGCCCTTATGGCCACCTTACAGGACACCGGCGCACCGACTCAACTGCTCACAACCCAAACTCAAATCTGCTTCTGCTGAGCAAGATTACCCTGAATTTCCTTAATTTCAGCAGTCTTCGCGTCCCGGCCCATGGTGGTCGTATAATTCATCGGTGTGCTCGAATATCGGGCGCTGAACTTGTCGCCATGCTGGTCAATCAAAGGAATTAGATGAATATCACCAAACTACTAGCTCCCACCGCGTTTGCCGCCATATTGGCCTGCGCAACCCTGGTTCATGCACAGGCGCCGCTGGTTGCGGAAAGCGCGCTGCATCCTGACGACTCACAACGGCGCGCCACGGAAGTCATCCTGCACATCATTGATACCTATCATTACAAGAAGCGCCCATTAGATGACGCCTTGTCCAGCCGCATCCTGGAAAACTATCTGAAAAGCCTGGACCCGAATCGCAGTTTCTTTTTGCAATCGGATATCACCGAATTCGAAAAGTATCGCGCCGAGTTGGATGACGACCTGCGGCAGCCGGAGCTGACTCCGGCGTTCGCCATATTCCTGCGCTATCGTCAACGTCTCGAACAGCGCGTGGAATTCGCCATAGCCCAATTGGGCGGTACCTATGAATTTGAATCCGATGAGAGTTTCTATTTTGACAGGCGCAAGGAACCCTGGACCGCCGGCGACCCAGCGCTGAATGAATACTGGCGCAAACGGGTCAAGAATGATGTGCTGAACCTGAAGATCGCCGGCAAAAACCCGGATCAGATCCGGGATGTGCTGACCAAGCGTTATACGCGGCTGAAGACCAGCACTTTCCAATTAAATGCCCTGGATGTGTTTCAAAGCTATATCAATGCATACACCACGGCGGTGGAACCTCATACCAATTACTTCTCCCCGCGCACGTCGGAAAATTTTGACATCAGCATGCGCCTGTCCCTGGAGGGCATCGGCGCGGTGCTGCGTGGTGACAGTGACTACACGGAAGTGCAGAGCGTTGTGCCAGGCGGACCCGCTGCTCTGAGCGGATTGCTGCACAAGCAGGACAAGATTATCGGTGTCGGGCAGGACGCCAGCGGAGAAATGGTGGACGTCATCGGCTGGCGCCTGGACGATGTGGTGGATTTGATCCGCGGCCCCAAGGACAGCACGGTCCGGCTGGAAGTTCTACCCGCCGGCACCGGCACCGAAGGCAAGGGCAAGATCATCAGTCTGGTGCGTGACCAGATCAAACTGGAAGAGCAGGCGGCCCAGTCGGAGCTCATTGAAGTCCCCAACCAGGGTCGCATCGGCGTTATTGATGTACCGACGTTTTACAGTGATTTTGCCGCTCAGGCCCGCGGTGACAAGAATTACACCAGCACCAGCCGCGATGTTCGACGCATCATCCAGGAACTGGAAGCCAAGGGTATTGATGGCCTGCTCATTGACTTGCGCGGCAACGGTGGCGGCTCACTGTCCGAGGCCCTGGAATTAAGCGGGCTGTTCATCGAAAGCGGACCCATCGTGCAGACCAAGGATGCCCAGGGTCGCATCGAAATCAATGGCGATCCGGACCCGGGCATTGCCTATGGCGGCCCGCTGGCGGTGCTGGTGGACCGCAATAGCGCATCCGCGTCTGAAATCTTCGCCGGCGCCATCCAGGACTATCGGCGCGGCATCATTATCGGCGAACCAACTTTCGGTAAAGGCACGGTGCAGAACATCGTTGACCTGAATCGCTTCGTTCGCAACTCCGACGCCAATCTGGGACGGCTGAAGACCACCATTGCCCAGTTCTTCCGGGTCAGCGGTGGCAGCAATCAGCATAAGGGTGTGGTGCCGGACGTGGTATTTCCCACAGCGGAACTGGGCGAAGACTTCGGCGAACGCTCTCTGGATAATGCCCTGCCCTGGGACAAGGTGGCACCGGCGCAATTTTTCCCCGCCAGCGCTCCGATTTCCAGTTTTGATGAGGTAAGGCGCCTGCATAAGGCCAGGATTAAAGACGACCGCGCATTTAACCTGTTAATGGATGAATTGCGCCTGCTACGGGATGCCAATGAAAAAACCACGGTGTCGCTGAATGAGAATACCCGCAGAGCAGAACGCGAAGCCTTGCTGTTGGCGCAGCGCCGCGTGGAAAACGAGCTCCGGGTAGCGCAGGGCCTGGAGCCACTGCCGGAAACCATTTCCCTTGAGGCGGAACCCGAGGATGCCGATGACGGAGATGAAGGCGACGATGACAGTTTTGAGCCGGAAAAAGTATTGTTGCAGGAATCAGCGCATATCCTGCTGGATCTGATTATGCCGGGGCATCGGACAGCCGCTAACACACCTGTTGCCCGGCACGACACCCCGCGTCCGGCGACTCCGAAAGAAAAGCTGTAACCCGCCGGCAACGGCTCAACGCCCCAGTAACAGTGGCTAAAAGAATGAGTACCGGATTCAGTTACGACGCGCGCTTTCTGGATCACGATACCGGACCGGGGCATCCCGAGAACGCCCAGCGCCTCACTGCCACGCAACAGCATCTTCTGAATCAACCCTGGTT
>JAYUHG010000355.1:0-3084 GCA_043767195.1 Gammaproteobacteria bacterium
CCGGATTCCTCCGCCAAGCGCGCGTAAAACACCAGGTGAAACAGCAGATCCCCCAGCTCGTCCCGGACTCCGGGCATGTCATTGCGCTCAATGGCATCCGCCAATTCATACACTTCTTCGAGTGTGTAGGGCAGAATGGACGGGATGGTCTGCTCCCGGTCCCAGGGGCAGCCTGCCTCGGGGTCCCGCAGTTGTTTCATGATTTCAATCAGACGGCTGAAGGCGCGCATTGGAGTTTTCCCTGACATCCGGGGTCTAATGACTTGATCTCGTGTTACATTCTGAATAAGAATTGGATACTTACACTATTTGGCATGAATCTGGCCGGAATTAGACCATGACACCCTTGATCTTGCGACTTGATACCGCCGGTACCCCGGTGACCTGGATCCCGTGGCAGGACGCGGTGTGCCTGTACAGCCGCAACATGGTGGCCTGGACCGCCGGCGAACAGGAATTCACTTTTCACGGTGGCATCTGCCGCCGCACTGGTGATCGCTCCGTTGTGGATGTTAATTCGATTGTCGCCGTGAAACGCTCGGCGCTGCGCAAACATAGCAAGCGCGTCATCCCGCCGCTGACCAATCGTGAGTTGTTCCTGCGTGATGCGCACCTGTGCATGTACTGCGGCGGGCAATATGACGAATCCCACCTGACACGGGATCATGTCATCCCCATGTCCCGGGGCGGCCGGGATCGCTGGTCCAATGTAGTCACCGCCTGCCGGCACTGCAATACGCGCAAGGGTAATCGCGCCCCGGAAGAGGCGCGCATGCCGCTGCTGGCCATTCCCTATGTGCCGAACTGGGCTGAATATCTGGCGCTGTCCAACCGCCGCATTCTGGCTGACCAGATGGAATTCCTGAAATCACAGTTTTCCGGACGGCCCATGCCGTTCCACAAGCAGTAAGTCCTCGGGGCGATCCGCCCCATAAGTTATTCCTGGAGAAGACATCCGTGATGAAGTTCACAAACCCAATTGTGGTCGCCCTGCTGTGTACACTCCTTAATCCTCTGCCCGCCATGGCCGCCGACAAGGATGGCAACTATGCGGTGTGGGGTGTCGGCGCCAAGTCCTGTTACCACTATGGTCAGGCCGTGACCGCAGGCCAGGCTGACATTGAGCAATTCCGCAACTACGTCATGGGGTATCTGACGGCCTACAACGCCCTGACCGAAAATACCTACAACATCGGCGCCGGCAAGAACCTGGACCAGATCATGACCTGGATGTCGGACTACTGTGCCGCAAAACAAATCCACACCTTTGAGCAGGCCCTGGCGGAATTCACATCGGTCCAATATCCCGAGCGCAGCCGCCAGCCCCCGAACCGGTTTGGCCGCTGATTTGAACGGGTTTGTCCCTGGGAACCCCGTTACCACAGGCGAATTTGGCCCAAACCACGACATTTTTCCCAGTCTCGGTATATAATTGCCCCACGAACGGGAGTTGTTCGTGCAGTTTTAAAACTGGAAATTCAGTAAATTTATCTTCAGAAACCTTTAGGAGAATGACTAATGAAAAGTGCAATGTTGAAGGCTGGTGTCATGGCCGCGGTCCTGGCAATGGCCGGTGGGTGCGCAACCACTGAGCAAATGACAGAGATCAAGACCATGGCTTCCAATGCCCAGTCCGCAGCCGCCGCCGCGCAGTCCCGCGCCGACGCTGCCATGGCTGCCGCAAATTCCGCCATGGAAGCTGCCCGTGCTGCTCAGGCCTCCGCCGATGCCGCACAGAGCTGCTGCAATGAGCAGAAGAGCCGTCTGGATGGTATCGTCGAAAAGATGATGGCCAAGTAACAGGTTTCAGTTAGAACCAGAAAAGCCCCGCCCAGTGCGGGGTTTTTTTATGTACACGGACGTACGGTACGCCGCGAGCGCAGGATGCGCAGGAGCGGCGTTGCTAAGGTCATCTACACCGCTAATCAAGAGCTGGATTGCAAAGGCCTCGGACGCCGCGTGCGCAGGATGCGCAGGAGCGGCGTCGATCTATCTAACGGGCAGTCCGCGGCAACCGCGCATCGAGTTTCAAATTCACGCCCGCTGAACTGACAGGCTGTACCGGCGCCGCGAGCATTGGCGTTGGCGCCGCCTCGGCGGTCAAAATTGTCGGCTCACCGTCGGATTTCAACTTGCCGATTTGCACCGGCACACCCCGCGCCTGTTGCATAATCTGCCGGGCGAGATCCCAGTCCACCTGGTAACCGCCCTCCTCCGTCATACCCACCAGCGCTTTGACGATGCTGGTCATGTTGTCGCTGAAATGTTCCTGGTCCTCTTGTAGTGACGGATGAACTTCCAGATAAATACGATCACCACGCACACCGACTTTGTATGGCTGATTGACAATGGTCACTGGCGTACCCACGGGCACCGCGTTGAACAGTTCTTCAACATGTTCGTTGTAGAGGCGAATGCAGCCATGACTGACACGCATGCCTACGCCCCAGGGCTTGTTGGTGCCGTGGATCGAATACAGTGGTAACCCGAGCTTGATTGCCCGGGTACCCATGGGGTTATCCGGTCCCGGGGGTACGCGTTTTGGCAATGGGTCGCCCTGCGCCGCATGTTCGGCACGAATGGACTCCGGCGGATACCACGCCGGGTCTTTTACTTTGCTCGCCACCCGGGTCGTGGCATAGGGAGTGTTCCATCCTTCGCGCCCGATACCCACGGGAAAAGTCATGACATTGGTCGTGCCACTGCGCTTGTCGAGTATGAAATAGTACAGGCGCATCTCCGGCACATTCAGAACAATGCCTTTATGGGGGGCATTGGGCAGTACAAACTCCGTGGGCAAAGTGATTTCCTGCTTATTGCCCGGTAACCACACATCCAGGGAAGGATTGATCAGTTTCAGTTCCGCGTGCCCAAGCCCCCGGCGGCGCGCCACATCCACCGGGGTTTCCTTGCCAACACTATAATCCGACTCGATTTGACCAATAACCGTATCGCCCGGGTTCAACGGAAAGGTAAATGCCAGCGCGCAATCCGGGATCAGCAAGACCAGCCCGAGGGCGCACAACTTCATCAAAGTCTTCAACATGGTCGTTATTGTAAAGAATCGGGGGGCCGTGGTCGAAA
>JAYUHG010000356.1:0-17103 GCA_043767195.1 Gammaproteobacteria bacterium
CAACTAATCAACGCCTATCGTTTCCGCGGCCATCAACAGGCGGACCTGGACCCCTTGAAACAACACCAGCGCCCGGTGGTACCGGAACTGGATCCGGCCTTCCATAATCTTACCGAAGCGGATCTGGACAGTGTGTTTAATCCCGGTTCACTGGTGGCGCCAAAAGAAATCACCCTGCGCGAAATCCTCGCCATTGTGCGTTCCACCTACTGCGGCACCATCGGCGCCGAGTACATGCATATCAACGAAACCGAACAAAAGCGCTGGATCCAGCAGCGTCTGGAACAATGCCGTGCCACGCCCGGCTTCGCCCGGGAAAAACGCCTGCGGGTCCTGGAACGGCTCATCGCCGCCAATGCCTTGTGCTTGTATCTGCATACCAAATACGTGGGCCAGAAGCGATTTTCCGTGGAAGGGGGCGAGAGCCTGATCCCGCTGCTGGACGAGGTCGTACAAAGTTCCGGTATCCATGGCGTACAGGAAGTGGTGATCGGCATGGCCCACCGCGGTCGCCTCAATGTGCTGGTGAATATTATCGGCAAGATGCCGCATGAATTGTTTGGGGAGTTTGAGGGCAAGGGCAAAGCAGAGTTATCCGCGGGCGATGTGAAATACCACCTGGGTTATTCCTCCGACATTCAGACTCCGGGCGGTGTCGTGCATCTGACCCTGGCATTCAATCCGTCCCATCTGGAGATCATTGACCCGGTGGTGGCAGGCTCAGTGCGGGCGCGCCAGGACCGCCGCCTGGACAAGAACCGTAACCAGGTCTTACCAATTCTGATTCACGGTGATGCGGCATTCGCGGGTCAAGGCGTGGTCATGGAGACATTTCAGCTCTCACAAACCCGCGGCTACAGCACCGGCGGCACTGTACATATCATCATTAACAATCAAATTGGATTCACCACCAGCGATCCCCTGGATTCGCGCTCTTCACTCTACTGCACGGATGTGGCCAAGACCGTGCAGGCGCCGATCTTTCATGTCAACGCCGATGACCCGGAGGCCGTGGTATTCGTGGCGAAACTGGCCCTGGATTTCCGCATGGAATTCAAAAAGGACGTCATTATTGACATGGTGTGCTTCCGCCGCCACGGCCACAGCGAGGCCGATGAACCGGCAGCGACCCAGCCGATCATGTACCAGAAAATCCGGGCGCACCCGGGCGCGCGCGCACTGTTTTCCGAAAAATTGGCCGCCACCGGTCTCGTCACCCAGGAACAACTGACGGAGATAGCCACGAAATACGTGGACTCCCTGGAATCCAACCAGGCCGTGGCCGGCACCCTCGCCACCAACGTGGATACCAAGTTCCTGATCAACTATGCACCCTACCGCGGCAACAAATGGAACTCTCCGGTGAAGACCGGTCTGGATGCCGCGATCGTGCAACGGCTGACTGAGCGCCTTATCACTCTGCCCGCGCATTTCAAACTGCATCCCACCGTGGAACGCATTATCGAAAACCGGCGTCGCATGGGCGCGGGTGAAATACCCATGGATTGGGGTTATGCGGAGAACATGGCCTATGCCGCGTTGCTGGATGAGAATATCCCAGTGCGTATTTCCGGTCAGGACAGCGGTCGCGGCACGTTCTTCCATCGTCACGCGGTGATCCACAATCAGAATGACGGCACGACCCATTTACCGTTGCAACACATCAAACCGGATCAGCCTTCTTTCCTGGTGATCAATTCGATTTTGTCGGAAGAGGCGGTGCTGGCGTTCGAATATGGCTACAGCAGCGCCGAACCTGGCTCCCTGGTGATCTGGGAGGCCCAGTTCGGAGACTTCGCCAATGGCGCCCAGGTGGTATTTGATCAGTTCATCAGTTCCAGCGAGGCCAAATGGGGCCGTTATTGCGGCCTCACCATCCTGTTACCCCACGGCTATGACGGTCAGGGACCGGAGCACTCCTCCGCCCGCCTGGAACGCTATCTGCAATTGTGCGCGGAAGAGAACATGCAGGTGTGCGTCCCGAGCACCCCGGGGCAAATATTTCACATGTTGCGGCGCCAGGCCCTGCGACCCTATCGCAAACCATTGATAGTGATGAGTCCCAAGAGTTTGCTGCGACACAAGCTGTCCACGACGCCGGTGGAGTCATTGATCAACGGCAAGTTCGAAGTGGTCATGGACGAAATTGATATACTCGATCATGCGGCAGTCACTCGCCTGCTGTTCTGTTCCGGCAAGGTGTACTTCGATTTGCTGGAGGCACGCCGCAAGAATCAGATTGGCAATATTGCTATTGCCCGCATTGAACAACTGTTCCCCTTCCCGCATACCGAGGTCAAGGCGGTAATAGACTCCTATCCCAACCTGCGCGAAGTGGTCTGGGTCCAGGAAGAACCGAAAAACCAGGGCAGTTGGTACTACATGCAATCCCGCGGCACGATGATTGGCTGTCTCGCTGACCACCACACCTTCGGTTATGCCGGCCGTTTCTATTCCGCATCGCCCGCCGTGGGCTACATGCAATTGCATTTGCAGCAGCAAAAACAACTGGTGGATGACGCACTGGAACTTAACAAAATTGAAGTCACCTCCCACCTGCGGCGGGCGTGAACCACATGCATGCCGGCGGGGATCGAAACATGTCGAAGCAACCAGACCACCGTTACCATTAATTGCTACCTTCAGGAGTGACAACGTGCTCATCGAAGTGAAAGTCCCTGTGTTGGCGGAGTCCGTAACCGAGGCCACGCTCATGGCCTGGCACAAGAAGGCCGGAGATGCGGTCAAGCGTGGCGACAGCCTGATTGATATTGAAACCGACAAGGTGACGCTGGAAGTGGCGGCGCCCAATGATGGGGTGCTGATGGAAATCCTGAAGCCGGACGGCAGCAGTGTCAGCAGCGACGAGGTGATTGCGCGCATCGAGAACAGCGCCGCGGGCGCCCAGGCGGCAAAACCCGCCGCCGTCGCGCCAAAACCGGCGCCCAAAGCCGTACCACAACAGCAATCATTGCCGGATGTGCCGGCAGCGAACCAGGATGCGCGCCTGAGTCCGGCGGTGCGCAGCATGATCGAAGAACACAAATTGGATGCGGCAAAAATCAAAGCCACTGGCCCCGGGGGCCGAATCACCAAGGAAGATGTACTCGCGCATATGGCACGTCCAGCCACTCCCGCAGCCAAAACCATTGCGGCGGTGGGCAGCGAAGACGTAACCATTTCGATGAAAATTCCAGTAACCCCTGCCGCCAAAGCCACTGCAACCACACCTGTAGCGGCGCCCCCGGCACTGGCATCCGCCGCAACGGCCAAAGCCCCGGTCTCGGCCCGCGGCGAACAACGGGTCCCCATGACGCGTCTGCGCCGCCGCACCGCGGAGCGCCTGTTAAGCGCCCAGCATGAAAGCGCCCTGTTGACCACCTTCAACGAGGTCAACATGCAGCCGATCATGGATCTGCGCAATCGCTACAAAAAGGAATTTGAGGAAACCCACAATGTGAAGCTGGGTTTCATGTCGTTCTTTACTCACGCCGCCGTGGAAGCCCTGAAAAAATTCCCCATCATCAACGCCTCCGTGGACGACGATGACATCCTCTACCACAGCTACTTTGACATCGGCATCGCGGTCAGCTCACCACGCGGCCTGGTTGTGCCCATCGTGCGCGACGCCGATCAGCTTTCCTTCGCCGAGATCGAAGCAGGCATCCGCGCCTATGGCGAAAAAGCCCGGGACGGCAAACTGACTATGGAAGAATTAACCGGCGGCACCTTTACCATCACCAACGGTGGCGTGTTCGGCTCCTTGCTGTCCACGCCCATCATCAATCCGCCCCAGAGCGCCATCCTCGGCATGCACAAGACACAGGACCGACCTGTGGCGGAAAATGGTCAAGTGGTGATCCGGCCCATGATGTATCTGGCCCTGTCCTACGACCATCGCATCATTGACGGTCGGGATGCGGTGCAGTTTCTGGTGGCCATCAAGGACCGCATCGAGGATCCGGCGCGCTTGTTGTTGCAGATATAACGGACGAAAGCATGGAACCCGCGAACAAAAAATTTGACGTGGTGGTAATCGGCGGTGGCCCCGGCGGTTATGTGGCGGCCATTCGCTGCGCCCAACTGGGACTTTCCACCGCCTGCATCGAAGGCTGGATAAATGAGGCCGGTAAACCTGCCCTGGGCGGCACCTGCCTGAACGTGGGTTGCATTCCCTCCAAGGCCTTGCTGGATTCTTCCCATCATTTTTCTTTCATCAAGCACGAAGCCGTGGAGCATGGCATCAACGCCCCCGGCGCCACCATGGATGTACACCGGCTCATCGCCCGCAAGAGCAAGATCGTACAGACGCTGACCACGGGCATCGCCGGCCTGTTGCGCAAGAACAAGGTGGAATGGCTGCAAGGATTTGGCCGCTTACTGGCGGATAAACAAGTGGAAGTCACACCCGTGGTTGCGGATGCCGGCCCGGCCTACACGGTTTCCGCCAACCACATCATCATCGCCACCGGTTCCGTACCGGCGCGCATTCCGCCCGCCCCCGTGGACAATGAATTGATCGCGGATTCCACCGGCGCCCTGGCCTTCACCGAAGTGCCGCGGCGCCTGTGCATCATCGGCGCCGGCGTCATCGGTCTTGAACTGGGCAGCGTGTGGAGCCGACTTGGCTCAAAAGTGGTCGTACTGGAGGCCTTGACGGACTTTCTGCCCAGCGCCGATCGCCAGATCGCCGCCGAGGCCGAGAAGATACTGCGCAAGCAGGGTCTGGAGATAAAACTCGGCGCCAAAGTCACCGGCACCGCCACCAATAATCGCGAAGTCACCGTGAATTTTGACAGCCCCGAAGGCAAGCAACAGCTGGTGGTGGATAAATTAATAGTCGCGGTCGGGCGCAAGCCCAATACCGCCAAACTCGGCGCGGCGGAGGCTGGCCTGAAGCTGGACGAGCGTGGCTATGTGGATGTGGATGATGACTGCCGCACCAACCTGCCCGGCGTGTACGCCATCGGTGATGTGGTGCGCGGCCCCATGCTGGCGCACAAGGCCTCCGAAGAAGGCGTGGCGGTGGCCGAACGCATTGCCGGCAAGCATGGACACATGAATTACGCCAACATTCCCTGGGTCATTTACACTTGGCCCGAGATCGCCTGGGCCGGTCGCACCGAACACGACCTCAAGTCCGCCGGCATTGAGTACAAGACCGGCGCATTCCCCTTCGCCGCCAGTGGCCGCGCCAAGGCCATGGGTGAGACCGGGGGACTGGTGAAGATCCTCAGCGACAGCAAAACTGATCGCATATTGGGAGTGCATATCCTCGGACCCAATGCCTCCGAACTCATCGCCGAGGCCGTGCTGGCCATGGAATTCGAAGGCAGCGCCGAGGACATTGCTTTGACTATCCACGCCCACCCCACCTTGTCGGAAGCAATGCACGAGGCCGCGTTGGGCGTGGATCAACGCAGCTTGCATATTTAGTCCCTTCTCAATCCCGGTTTTTGGCCAATCAAGTGGCCACCCAGCCCCGGTTTTGTGCAGTGCAGCGAACGCCTCCGTTCTGGGATATGCTGCACCGCAGACAACAATCCTGACCTACGGAAACCGACCATGGCTGACAAGCGAATCATCAAGAAATATCCCAATCGGCGCCTATACGACACCGAGGTGAGCAAGTACATCACCATCGAGGATGTGCGCCGGCTGGTGGTGGAGGGCATGGATTTTTGCGTCAAAGATGTGAAGACGGACGAGGATCTGACCCGTCCCATCCTGTTGCAGATCATTTCCGAGCAGGAACACGATGGCGCGCCGTTGTTTTCCACGCGCACCCTGACGCAATTGATCCGGTTCTATGGCAATGCCTATCAATCGGCGTTCACGGATTACCTGCAACAGAGCATGGACATCTTCGCGACACAGCAGCAGGAATTCCAGCAGCGAATACAGAAGACCACCACCGCCAATCCTATTGCCGCCATGGCGGAATTGACCCAGCGCAATCTGGCCATGTGGCAACAGGTACAGGATAACTTCTTCAAAGCCGCTGGTGGCGCTCAGCAGCGCAAGGAAAAACCGGAAGGCTAAAATACGGTCGGCGTTAAGCTACACACCGTTGGCCAAACCCAAAATACTCTCTTCACCCACCTCCTGAGCCTGGCGCGCGGTGTCATTTCTCTGACCGGAAATCTGCGCCAGGTAAACGTCGCTGACATCCCCGGTAACATACTTGCCGGTGAAACAAGACGTATCAAACGTGGTGATTTTGCGATTGCCGGCCCGGGCGGACTCAACCAGGTCGGTGACATCCTGATAAATCAGCCAATCGGCACCGATCATCTTCGCCACTTCCTCTTCCGTGCGATTGTAGGCAATCAATTCGTCCTGGGTCGGGATGTCTATGCCATAGACATTGGGGAAACGCACCGGCGGCGCGGCTGAAGCAAAGTACACTTTCTTGGCGCCGGCTTCCCGGGCCAATTGAATGATTTCCTCGGAGGTGGTGCCGCGCACAATGGAGTCATCCACTAACAGCACCACCTTGTTCTTGAATTCCAGATTGATGGCGTTGAGCTTCTGTCGCACGGATTTTCTGCGGATGCTCTGGCCCGGCATGATAAAAGTGCGCGGGATATAACGATTCTTCACAAACCCTTCGCGATACTTGACGCCGAGTTTGTGCGCCAAAGGCAGTGCTGACGTGCGTCCCGTATCCGGGATCGGAATCACCACGTCAATGTCATGCTCGGGGCGTAGCCGCAGGATCTTCCGCGCCAGGGCCTGGCCCATGCGCAAACGGGTCTTGTACACGGAGATGTCATCAATGATGGAGTCGGGACGGGCGAGGTAAACATATTCAAATATGCAGGGCGTGTGCTGGATCCGATCCGCGCACTGCTGGGTATGCAGTTCGCCGTCCATGGACAGGAACACGGCCTCTCCCGGCTGGATGTCGCGCAGCAGCGTAAAACCCAGGGCATGCACCGCGACGCTTTCCGAGGCGATGATGTATTCCTTGCCCAGATCCGTGGTGCGCTCCCCAAATACCGCCGGGCGAATGCCATGGGGGTCCCGGAAGCCGACGATCCCGACACCGGTAATCATGGCTACCGCTACATAACCACCACTGCAACGCTCATGTACGCGCCGGATGGCGGCAAAAATATCCACTGGCCGCAAATTGCGCCGCTGCCGACCGGCGCGTTGCAGCTCATGGGCAAATACGTTCAGGAGAACTTCGGAATCAGAATCGGTGTTCAGGTGCCGGAGATCCTGGGTCACCAGATCCTCGCGCAGCACATCGGTATTCACCAGATTGCCGTTGTGGGCCAGAGTGATGCCGTAAGGGGAGTTCACATAAAATGGCTGAGCCTCCGCGGAGGAGGAGCAACCGGCAGTGGGATAACGCACATGGCCGATACCCATTTTGCCGCGCAGATTGAGCATGTGGCGTGTGTGGAACACATCGCGAACCAGACCGTTGTCCTTGCGCAAATTCAGCTTGTTGCCATCGCTGGTGACAATGCCGGCGGCATCCTGGCCGCGGTGCTGGAGTATGGTCAGGCCGTCATACAACGCCTGATTGACCGGGCCCCTGCCGACGATGCCGATGATGCCGCACACGCCGGCTAGCCACCCTTTCCGGTAATCGCGGGATTGCCGATACGGTAATGTTCTGATTCCACTGCCCCGACATCATCAAATATTGAATCAGTCACCTTGCACCTCGCTGGCGTAGCTGTGATATTCAACCATATCTTGCGGCAGGAATTGCTCGGTCCAGATAGCGACATCAACAAATGGCGGCAACAATATTGCCTCTCGCCACCACTGCTCTCTGGGCAAGGCGGTGAACCCGGCCAGAAAGACCACGGCGCCAATGATAGCGCCGCCGAGACAGATCCCAAAGCACAAACCGAGAAACCGATCCGTGGCAGTCAGGCCGGCGCGGCCCAGCAGTTTCAGGATGGCATACCCCAGCGCGGACAGGATCATCAAACTCGCCAGAAACACGCCGGCAAAGGCCAAGACCTCCCGAAACAGTTGCGTCTGCACATAAGGATCCAGCAACGGGGCAAACTGGGCACCGAACTTAATGGCGATACCCACGGACAATATCCACGCGGCAATGGAAAATACGATGTTCAGGAATCCATACGCCGCGCCCACCACCGCGGGCAGCAGCAACGTCACCAGGATCAGAATGTCAGTCACATTCATGGATATTCGCCCCTATGGATAGGGAACGACGATTCCTTCCAGACCCTGATTGGCCTTCAGCCGATCACGCAGGGATTCAGCGCTGGATCGGCGCAACTCCGGTCCGACGCGAACCTTGAAAACCTTGGCGCCATCCTTCTGCAACGGCTCAACAAATGCCGCATACCCGGATTGACGCAGCTTCTTATTCAGAGACTCGGCATTCTCGGCACTTGAAAAACTGCCCAATTGCACGACCCAGGCTTTGGCTCCCACACCTGGCGCTGGCGACGGTGTTTGTCCGGCGCTGGCAGGTGGCTCCCTGGTTGCGGGATTGGCCGGAGTTGTCTCAGGGGTTGCTACGCCGGCGGATGGTGTTGGAGTGGCACCGGTCACAACCGCTGCTGGCGGGGAAGAATCCGCTGGTGGCGCAACTTCGTCCCGGGGTTTATCCACGACCATGGCAGGCGTGGCAACGGCGGCTCCGGGGACCGATGCGCCACCGGCATTGTCCGCCGGAGTCAGCGGAATCACCCGCGAGGCAAACTCGCCCTCGGGCCGGGGCGGAATATTGGTGCCGGAAATTCCGTTTTCCGGTTGCACCGAATTATCCAGAATCATGGGAATAAAGATTATTGCCAGCATGATCAGCACAGCGGCGCCTACCAGCCGCTCCTTACGTTGCCTGTCCATTCTTCGGATCTCCCTGCTGTAATTTGACGTCGAACATCGCCATGGCAGCGCCGACGGTAATAAACGATCCCGTTATTACAACGCGGTCACCGGGTTGAGACGCGGCCAGTGCGGCTGCCACGGCGACGGGCACGTCCTCATGTACCGCAACCACCGCGGCGCTGACAGATGATTGTACTACCCGGGCCAGATCCGGCCCCGAGAAACCGCGTTCACCAGCCAATGATGCCACATACCAATTGTCGCTGGTGCCCGCCAGCGCGTTGATGAACCCTGCATGATTTTTGTCGCGCAACATGCCGAGAACCATGCGTGTGACACCACTGCAAGACATGCGCCCCAGGTTCTTGGCCAAAGCCCGGGCCGCCTGTGGATTGTGCGCCACATCCAGCACAATGGGGGTTGGCCCGGGGATGACCTGGAAGCGTCCCGGTATGCTGAAATCATTCAGACCGGCGTGGATAGCGGCTTCGTTTACCGGGCATTTACCGGCGCTCACCTGCAATACCATCAGGACGCCGGCGGCATTCTGCAACTGGTTGATGTGATTTAAAGCCGGTCGCGGCAATCCGCGCCATAGGCGCCCCTCGCAATGCCAGTCCCAGCTATCACCATGGTCGGTAAAACCAAACTCCTGACCGCTCTGATGCAATACCGCGCCAATCCGCACGGCATGTTCCCGGATACTCGCCGGCGGGTCCGGATCCGCGCACACGGCAGGCTGACCGGGCCGAAAAATTCCCGCCTTTTCCACACCGATGCTCTCCCGATCCGGACCCAGCCAATTTTCGTGATCCAGATCAATGGTGGTAATCAGCGCCGCGTCTGCGTCCAGAATATTGACCGCATCCAGCCTGCCGCCGAGACCCACTTCCATCACCGCCACATCAATCCCGGTCTCGCGAAACAGCAACAATGCCGCCAGCGTACCGAATTCAAAAAACGTCAAGGTGATCTCGCCCCGGGCACGATCCACCTTGTCAAAAGCCCGGCACAGATCGGTATCAGAAATTTCGATCCCGTTAATGCAGATACGCTCGTTATAACGGCACAGATGGGGCGATGTGTACTTGCCGACTTTGTAACCGGACTTGCGCAGGATCAGATCCAGCAGTGTGGTGCTGGAGCCTTTGCCATTGGTCCCACCAACGGTGAGTACCACAAACGGTGCCGGTAATAACCCAAGCGTCTGCGCCACACTACGGCACCGCTCCAGCCCCAACGCTATGGCGGGGTAATGCAACCCCTCCTGCCACTTGAGCCACTCCGCGAGAATCGCAAAGCGGGCCGGTTTGGCGCTCGGGCCAGCAGCTGGGTGTGGATTACTCATGGCGCCGGAATGACGGACAGTAGAACTGAGGAAACCGGGCCATCAAGCCGGCAGCGCCGGCCCAATGAGCATGGCAAACAGCGCGGAAATTCGGTCGCGCATCTGGCGCCGGTCCATGATCATGTCAATGTTTCCATGTTGCAGCAGAAACTCGCTGCGCTGAAATCCCTCCGGCAGTGTCTGCCGCACGGTTTGCTCGATCACTCGCGGGCCGGCAAAACCGATCAACGCATTGGGCTCGGCGATGATGATGTCGCCGAGCATGGCCAGGCTGGCGGATACACCGCCGGTGGTGGGGTCGGTCAACACGGAAATGTACGGCAACCGTTCACGGCGCATACGACCCAGGGCGGCGCTGGTCTTGGCCATTTGCATCAGGGAAATGATCCCCTCCTGCATGCGCGCGCCGCCACTGGCGGAGAAACAAACCAGCCCACAACGGGATGTTATGGCATGGTCCACGCCGATGACAAAGCGCTCTCCGACCACGGATCCCATGGAACCGCCCATGAATTCAAACTCAAAGGCGCACGCTACCACCGGCAATCCTTTGACCGCACCGCCAATCACCACCAGGGCATCGTCTTCACCGGTCTTTTTCTGAGTCTGCACCAGGCGATCTTTGTAACGCTTGCTGTCCTTGAATCGCAGGCGATCAATGGGCTGTACGCCCAGACCCAGTTCCGTGTGCGGAGATTCATCAAGAAATTGGGTCAGTCGCGCACGTGCACCGATGCGCAGGTGATGAGAACACTTCGGGCAGACTTCCAGATTCAGCGCCAGCTCGGCGCGATACAGCACAGTCCGGCACCCGGGACACTTGGCCCAGACGCCTTCCGGTACCGAGCGCCGGGTCGCGCCGTTGGTCTTGATCCGGGACGGCAGCAGCTTGCGTAACCAACTCACTTCTCAAATACCCCGAGCATGGCCTGACTCCCGATGGCGGAACTCAGGACTCGGCCCCCGACTCTTTGTTTTTCCGCATTCCAAGCTTGAGTTTCAATTCCAGCAATTCAATTGCCATATCGGGAATTTCCTCATGGGCACGGGACTCGTTGGACAACAGCCAGCGATCCACCACATCGCGCCGGACTTTCAACAGATCGGCCACTTGATGACGGTCCAATTGGTGCTCAGTAATCAAATCCATCAAATGCTCTCGATTGTTCATGGTTGACGACCTTGGCTGGGGTTTCTGCTGGCGAATTCTACCCTAATCGGAACGCCGGGTTCGGCGCGACAGGAACTTGGATCAGGATCCCGCCTGATTCACGGCAGCGGCAAAGCGCAGCATTTTCCCGGGATCTTTGATTCCAGGCCGGATTTCGATGCCGCCGCTGACATCCACGGCGTAGGGCCTGACTGCGGCGATTGCCGCACTTACATTTTCCGGGTTCAATCCCCCGGCCAGGATAATGGCATGTGACAAACCGGTGGGGATATTCGCCCAGGGAATCGAGCTGCCAGTACCCCCGGGCTTACCCGGCACAAACGCATCCAAAAGCAAAGCGCGGGCCGAGCCATAGGCACGGTCGGCCTGCAGCACATCAGCCACCTCTTGAACACGAACTGCCTTGATATAAGGACGCTTGAAGCTGGCACAAAAATCTTCGGGCTCCGCACCGTGAAACTGCAACAAATCCGCCGGAGCCGTTCGCAAAACTTCACGCACCCAGTCCACGTCCGGATCCACAAACAATGCGACCCGGCTGATAAACGGTGGCAACGCGACACACACGGCGGCGGCTTCGGTCGGGGCGATGTATCGGGGGCTATCCCGATAAAAAACCAGGCCGATGGCATCGGCGCCAGCCGCTGCTGCGGCGATGCCATCTTCGGGCCGGGTAATGCCGCAAAATTTTATCCGTGTGCGCATGGAGTTTTCCAGTCAGGCATTAGCCAAACCCGGCCAGCTACCGGGATCAAATTCAGGTATGCCGAACTCCGGTGCATACCTGACACCGGACAGATACAGGCCGGACGACGGGGCCGTGATACCGCCCTGTTCGCGCTGGCGTGAGTCCAGCACTGATTGGGCCCAGGACACCGGTTTCTCTCCTCTGCCGATGGCCATCAGGACACCGGCAATGTTGCGCACCATGTGATGCAAAAACCCGTTGGCACGGATATCCAGAATGAGAAATACGCCATGGCGGTGAATCTCCAGAAAATTTACCGTGCGCACCGGATTGCGGGCCTGACAATGAACGGCGCGAAACGCGGAAAAATCATGCTCGCCTTTGAGACACTGCGCCGCCGCCTGCATAAGACGTTCATCCAATGGCCGGCACTCCCAGGTGACGCGGCCAGCCAGTAATCCTGGCCGCGCGGCGCGATTCAGGACGATGTATTGATAGGACCGCTCCAGCGCCGAGAACCGGGCATGGAACCCGGCTCCAGCCTCCATTGCCCACAAGATACTTATCTGCCCGGGAAGATTCACGTTGCCTCCCAGTACCCAGGCGCGCGACTTTCGTTCCACTGTCGTATCAAAATGAATGACCTGCTGCCTGGCATGCACACCGGCATCAGTCCGCCCCGCGCAAACCACCTGGATGGGGGCATCCGCCACCCGCGACAACGCTTTTTCCACTATTTGCTGAATCGTAGGACCGGTGGCCTGGCGCTGCCATCCCTGGAAATTCTGACCGAAATACTCAATGCCGGCGGTTATACGACGTTCATCAGACATACGCCGCAGGGCCTCAGTGGGCGTCTCGCTTACTGGAATAATCGGTGGGATAGGCCATGATGGCAGAACAGCTTATTCCGCGCTTACCGCTGCTGCGGAGAAAAATCAGTGGGCAGTTGGTCAGGAAACCTGCTGTAACAGTTCCTGGGCCTGGCGGCGCTGATCCTCGTTACCTTCAGCGGCAATCTCATCCAAAATTCCGCGCGCACTGTCCTTGTCGCCCAGTTCCACATAGGCCTTAGCCAAATCCAGTTTGGTGGCAACTTCATCTTCCGCGGATTGGGCCAGCGCCCCATCGGTACGCGGCACGACCACTGTTTGGTCAGCGCCATCATCATTGGCGTCCATATCCAATGACAACCCCAATTCCCCAGCCGCATCGGCACCGGTGTCATCACTGGAATCAAAACTGAAATCCAGACCACCACCATCACTGTCTGGCATCTCCAGACTAATTTCACCGGCGCCTTCCGCGTCGGGCATATCCAGCGATAACCCTGAATCGTCATCCTTCCCGGCGCCAACATTCATATCCAGCCCAAAATCCCCATCGCCAGGTGTGTCACTGCCCAACCCCATATCCAATTCCAAACCCGCGTCGGAATCTGGCGCAGCCCCGATACCGGCACTCAGATCCAAATCCATGCCGGCAGCACTGGCATCGGCTTTTTCCCCCAGACCCGGCTCAAATTCCAACATGTTGTCATCTGATGATGGTGACGCCATATCAAGGCTCAGATCCAAATCCACCGAGCCCCCTGCTTCCGCCACCGGTTCGGAATCCGCACTATCCGTGAGACTGCTGGGCGCGGACACGGTAACGTCAAGTGGGTCCATGTCCAAACCTGCGTCTTCCAGATTTGCATGGGAAGTGACATCCAATAAATCTTCGCCCGTTTGAGCAGCCACCGGATCCGGTATCTCATCTTCCCCGGCCTGACCACCGGTCAGATCAAGCATATCTTCGCCGCCGGCCGCCGACAGCAATTCCTCGTCACTGCCCAAGCCAACCGAAGCGGTCACATCCAGCACATCGCTGGCGTCATCACCTTTGGCCGATGTCGCTGCCTGCGCGCTCGGATCCGAGGTCATTTCACCGAGATCGAAGTCCAGACCCTCATCCGTGCCCTTTTCCTTGCTGGTGAGATCGAGCATGCCAACCCCGCCAGTTGGCGCGGCAGCCTGATCCTCATCCGCTGGAACTTCAGAGAACAATGCGCGATTTGGCGATATCTCCAGCCACATGACCAGGGCCATATCCCAGTGCGGACCGCTCCCACCCACCTTGTCATACAGCACTTTTGCGGCCTGCTCGTATTTGCGCCGATCACTGGACGCGTAAAACACTTCCAGCAGCTTGCTGTGGAAATCCAGATTATCCGGTTCGCGCTGGATGGCATCGCGCACGAATTTCTCGGCCCCGGCGAAATCTTCATAAGCAAGCAATACATTTAATTCGGCCAGCGGATCTTCCTGAGGTTCCGGCGCTGGCGCTGGTGCTGGCGCTGGAGTCTTCGCCGTGGCGACTTCAGCCGGCCTGGAATCAGGCTTTCGCGCCGCAGCCGGCGGCGCAAACTGAGTACGTTCTTCGTTATCTGCGTCCGCACCCGCGCCTGGCAAAATCGTTTCATCTTCGGACCTCGCAAAATCAGGGAACTGCACCGCCGCAGCTACCTCATCTTCCGCCGCCACGGCCATGGTGTGCCCGCGACGCGCGACAAATACTAATCCGCCTATTACCAAAATAATCGCCCCAAGCCCGGCCCCAAGAATCAGCATGTTGCTCTTTAGCCACGTCAAAACCTGACCCACAATTCCAGTGTCGGAAGTCTTTCTCTGGACCGCCGGTGCCGGAGCAGGTTTCATTTCAGCCGGTACCGGGGCAGGCTTGACCTCTTGCACGGGCTCAGGGACCGGCGCCTCAGGCTGCGGGGGTGCCGCATCAGCATCCTCTGGGAGTGCCGCGATAGTCTCTTCCTGAACAGGCTCCGGAGCCGCTGCGGCTGGCGTTTCGATTACCGGTACGGGCGCAACGACTTCGGGCTTAGCCGTAGTAGGCACCTCCTGCGGTTTGGCGGTGGTATCGCTTGCACCCAGGTTGTTTTGAAGCGCGGCAATTTCGTCATCTTTGAGGGCGATTAGACGCTTCAAATCCTCGATGATCGTTTCCGCCTCCGCCACGCGGTCCTTCAAATCAATATTTTCCTCAGTCAAAGCCGACAACTGCTCATTGGCCAGATCCAGATTCTGGCCGGTTGCGGCGACTTTCGTGTCTCCAGCGGACTGACCTGCGCCAGTTCCAGCTTTATCAGGGGCAACCAGGCGCAACTCGGGGTTTGTTTCTTTGGCTGGCGCAGGAGAAGCCACTGGCACTGCTGGCGCCGCTGCTGGAGGGGGTTGAGGCACCGCCGGGGCAGCTTGGGGGGCAGGAGTTGCCGCTTGCGCAAGCTGGCTTGGATCCCAGGCTGCATGCTGGGACTGGGATTCCGCAAAAGCCTGTTCCCGCGTCAGGGCAGAAAGCTCTGATTCGGGCGGCATACGCAGAACCTGACCGCGCCGGAGTCCATTGATATTGTTGTTGATGAACGCTTCGGGATTGGTGCGATACAGGGCCAGCATCATCTGCTGCACACTGATGGAATCATTGGGGCGCATCTGACTGGCGATTGCCCAGAGCGTTTCCTTTTCCTGTATCGGGCCGTAATCTCCACCGGTGTAATTCATCGTGCTGGTGGCAGGAGAATCAGTGCTAACCCCGGGCTCCATGTCCAAAGTCGCGTCCGAGGGCGTTGCGGCTGTTGCCGGTTTGGGCACCGCGGCAACCGGTGCCGGCGCGCGCATACCGGGGTCGTACAGCGGTGGATCCAACAACACGGTGTACTCGCGGACCAGACGGCCTTTCGACCAATTGATTTCCACCAGGAAATTCAAGAATGGCTCACGCATGGCGTCGCGGCTGTAAACGCGGATATGGTCGGGACCTTCTTCCGCTTCCCGTAATTCAAACTTCAGACCACTCAACGCGAATTGCCGTTCCACGCCGGCGCGCTCAAAAGCCACGCTATCAGCCAACGCAATATTCAGACTATCCAGTTCCTCTCGCGTCGGAGTCAGGAGCTCAATACGCGCTTCCAGCGGCTCATTCAGCGCGGACTCCAAAACCAGCTTGCCTAAACCCAAAGCAAATACCGGCGCCGGCAACAAACATGCCGCAACAGCCCAGCCAATCTTTCTCTTCACGTTTTGCCTCGGTTCCATGCGCAAAAGATGTGTCAGCGCGGATCAATAATAAGTTCATACTGCCGGGTCAGATGACCGGTGGACCAACTCAACTCCAATAACAAGGTCATGACTGGTTCACGCACCGGTTCCTGAGAAGAAATCACAAGGTAATGCCCGTTCTCATCCTGCTGGATCTCCTGCCGCAGTGCGCTGGTCATCTGTCCACCACCCTCCGCCCCCTGAACCTTGACCGTCAGACTGTCCAACTCAGCCTGAGACAATGAGATCAGGCGAATGCGGGCGTTTAACGGCTGATTGAGCTTGGACTGAAGGTCTACTCCGGAAAGCGCCAATGCAGCGGCGGACAAAGAAGCGAACATGCACAACAGCCCGGACATTGCCGTAACCAGTCTGAGTTTCATAGCGGCGCCTCCAGAGTTCTTTAGATAATGAAATCGCATCTATTTTCAATTAGTTATATACAACTTCGTCCAGCCTGCGGCTAAGGCGGGTCATGCAACTGTTGTCCCAAGACAACAGGGCATGTGGCCCCAATCCTGGCCACCTTTTCGCCATCAGGCAGCTCCACAACCTGCGAAGAAGCTTTATGAATACCCTTTAACTACGTTTTACAGATAGCGTTTTACCAAAATTTCAGCTATTTGAACACTGTTTAGTGCGGCCCCCTTACGCACGTTATCGGATACTACCCACAGATTCAGCCCCCGGGGATGGGAAATATCCTCCCGAATCCGCCCAACGAACACCGGATCGGTCCCGGCAGCCTCGGTTACGGCGGTGGGATAGCCCCCATCCCGATGCTCATCCATCAGCGCCACCCCCGGTGCCTTCCTGAGCAGTTTGCGCACATCTTCGACACTGATTTTCCTCCGGGTTTCAATGTGTAGGGCCTCGGAATGCCCATAGAACACCGGGACCCGCACGGCGGTGGCATTCACCCTGATGGAATCATCACCCATGATCTTCTGGGTCTCCCACACCATTTTCATTT
>JAYUHG010000357.1:0-3076 GCA_043767195.1 Gammaproteobacteria bacterium
CGCAGGCAGCGAGGCGCGCTCCACCACCAGCGAGTGATAGCGGGTGGCGATAAAGGGATTCGCCAGACCGCGGAACACGCCTTCATTCAAGTGATGAATCTCAGAAGTCTTGCCGTGCATGATGCGGTGCGCATGAACCACATGGCCACCGAACACCTGGCCGATGCTTTGATGCCCCAGGCACACGCCCAGGATCGGGATCGTATCCCTGAATCGCTCGATGACGGCCATGGAAACCCCTGCCTCATTGGGAGTGCAGGGTCCGGGCGAGATGACAATGCTGTCCGGCGCCAGACTTTCGATGTCCGTCACGGTGATCTGGTCATTGCGATGGACGCGTACATCCTGCCCCAGTTCGCCCAAATACTGGACCAGGTTGTAGGTGAAGGAGTCGTAGTTATCAATCATCAACAACATAAATAGCCCCGATGTTCCATACTTCTGATGTCTCCAAACCGCCGACAATGTTTGTCTGTGTTGTGTCCGCTTTCGGTCAGATTAGCGGCAAACCCTGAATTTGTCGCCGATGGCGCCCGGCGCGGCGATATGTCTTTAGGTACGTGGCTTGCGCCAGCGCGGCAGGAGGGCAGAGCGGAAGGTGTAGTGAATCATGGGGATGATTATTTCGTCATTTACCCTGGCAGGCAAGTACTCAGTCAGCGGTCCCATTTGAAAAAACAGCAGAACTGATTCAAATCTACTCCTGTCCCATGCAAAATCTTGGGTCGAAGTGACAATTTCAATCTGAGTTACTACCAGGATGGCTTTGAATGAAATCGGAATCCTCTGGCCGCTATACTGAATATCGTATGCCGCGCTCACTAAACCACGACTCGCTACAAGCCGGTGCCACGGCTCTCGCGCGGCGGGATCCGGATCTGGCAAGAGTATTGGTAAAAGTGGGCGACGTACCCATGTGGGGCCGGCGCCCGGGATTCGCGACCATGGTTCATATCATCCTTGAACAACAGGTATCCATTCAGGCGGCAAGAACGATGTTTCGGCGATTGCGATCCCACCTGGGTGAAGTCACGCCGAAAACAGTACATGATTTGCAAGTGGCTGGATTGCGTAACTTTGGGCTTAACGGTCAAAAGGCGGATTACTGCCATGGCATGGCTGCGCAAGTATTGAACGGCAGTCTTGATTTTTCCGCCATTTCCCGGGCTTCCGACGAGGTGGGCCGTTCACGACTGATGTCCGTGCGTGGCATAGGACCTTGGAGTGTGGATGTGTATTACCTGATGGCTTTACGCAGGCCGGATGTGTGGCCACAGGGAGATTTGGCGCTGGCTGTGGCATTGCGAGAAATCAAGTATCTACCAACCTTGCCGTCCCGGGAAAAACAGTTGGCATTTGCGGAGCAATGGGCGCCATGGCGTTCAGTGGCCGCTCGGATCCTCTGGGTCCATTATTTGTCAACCCGCGGACGCGAATAGAAGCGCGCCTCAGCGTAATTAATCAGCGCCCGCTAAGCAGATGGACCGCACAGTACGTCCAGAGTATAGAACCGTTGCGGCACTGTAGTCTCAGCGTGTCTCAATGGGTACGCATGTTTTCCGCCAGCATGACGGCACGAAACATGGCGCGGGCTTTGTTCATGGTTTCTTCCCACTCGTTGGCCGGGTCTGAGTCGGCCACCACACCGGCGCCGGCCTGAATGTGTAGTACGCCGTCCTTGATGACCGCGGTGCGAATGGCAATGGCGGTGTCCATGTTGCCGGCCCAGGACAAATAACCTACGGCGCCGGAGTAAATGCCGCGGCGTAACGGTTCCAGTTCTTCAATAATCTCCATGGCCCGCACTTTGGGGGCGCCGGATACGGTGCCCGCCGGGAAAGTGGCGCGCAGAACATCCAGTGCCCCGGAGCCGGGGCGCAATGTTCCGATTACATTGGAAACGATATGCATCACATGGGAATAGCGCTCAATAGCCATGCGCTCGGTGACTTGCACTGAGCCGATTTCCGCCACGCGACCCACATCGTTGCGACCCAGATCAATCAGCATCAAATGTTCCGCGTTTTCTTTTGGGTCGGCGCGGAGTTCATTGGCCAATGCTTCATCTTCCGTCTCGTTAGCGCCGCGCCGCCGGGTGCCGGCGATGGGACGCACGGTAATGAGTCCGTCCTCCAGTCGTGCCAGCACTTCCGGTGATGCCCCGATCACTTGGAACTCGCCGAAATTAAGGAAGTACATATACGGCGAAGGATTCGTGCCACGCAAGGCGCGGTAGATGTTGATGGGCGGCGCCTGCACTGGCACCGACAGGCGTTGGGACAGCACCACCTGCATGACATCACCGGCGACGATGTATTCCTGGATGCGGCGCACACCTTGTTCATAGTCCTGGCGCGAAGTGGTGCAGGTAAAGTCGGCTTCTGTAATGGCTCGACCTGGCTGTGATTCGGGCGCCGGGATCACACCCCGCGTCAGGCGTTCCTCCAGCAAATCCAGATCATGGATCGCCTTGGCATAGGCGTCGTCCCCGCTGGGGTCCGCATGCACGATGAGTATGCCCTTGCCGGTGAGGTTATCGAACACCACGACCCGATCAGAAACCATGAGCAGGGCATCCGGACAGCCAATGGGATCGGGCCGTGGGCGCTGGCCCAGTCGCGGCTCAAGATAATTTACGCAATCATAACCAAAGTAACCCACCAATCCGCCGCTGAAACGCGGCAGCCCGGGCACAACCGGTACGCGATATTGAGTACGGAATTTCTCGATTTCCAAAAATGGATCGCGCGTCTCAGTGCTGGATACGACCTTGCTGCCCACTTCCACGCTGACCACATTGCCGCGCACCACCAGTTGTGTCGTCGCCGCCAGTCCGATCATGGAATAGCGCCCCCACTTTTCCCCGCCCTGCACGGATTCCAGCAAATAGGTACGTGGCCCGCCAGCGAGTTTCAAATAGGCCGACAGCGGGGTATCCAGATCCGCTGATACTTCCCGGGCTACGGGGATGTGATTGAAGCCTTCGTTGGCGAAGGTTTGGAATTGGGATGCGGAGATTGAGATCGTCATGAAAAGCTGCGATACGGGGATAGCAGCAACAAGCTACAAGCAACTA
>JAYUHG010000358.1:0-7254 GCA_043767195.1 Gammaproteobacteria bacterium
CGGATCTGCAACACCTTGGAGCCGAGGCTGGCCATCTCCAGCATTTCTTCGTAGCTGATGCGATCCAGCCGCGTGGCCTCCGGCACGATGCGCGGATCGGCGGTGTAGACCCCATCCACATCGGTGTAAATGCTGCATTCGTCGGCCTTCAGTGCCGCGGCCATGGCCACCGCCGTGGTGTCCGAACCGCCGCGGCCCAGGGTAGTGATATTGCCGTTACCATCAATACCCTGGAATCCGGCCACCACTACTACTTTGCCTTCGGACAGGGCTTTGCGCACCTGCGCCCCGTCAATATCCAGGATGCGGGCCTTATTAAAGGCGCTGTCCGTGAGGATGCGCACCTGGGCGCCGGTGAAGGACACGGCATCCTGGCCCTGCTCCTGTAACGCAATACTGAGCAGCGCAATGGTCACCTGTTCGCCGGTGGCCAGCAACACATCCACTTCGCGTTCAATGGGTCTGGCGGACAGGCCCTTGGCGAGGTCCAGCAGGCGGTCGGTTTCGCCACTCATGGCAGAGACGACTACCACGACATTGTGGCCGGCCCGGCGGGTGCGGATGACGCGCTCTGCCACCGCCTGGATGCGCTCCGGGGTGCCAACCGAGGTGCCGCCGTATTTTTGGACAATCAGTGCCATAACCGCTCAGGTTCGCTGAAAAGGGCCGCGATTTTACCCACTTTGGGAAATTTGTGCGACGCAAATAACGATCGGTACTGGCTCAGATTGTCATCCCGAGCGTCCCACTGTCATTTCGAGCGTAGCGAGAAATCTTGCCTTTGTGAACGACAAGATCCCTCGGCAACTGCTCCCGGCGTTGCTCTACCTCCCACGTCCATGTGGTCGTCCTCGCGGAGCCTGCCCTGAGCGAATGCGAATGGGCTCGTTCGGGATGACAATGAAATGCCCGGAATGACACGTTTGTGTCTGAGTCATTAACAAGCGGTCGGGGAGCTATTTTGCAAGTTGTTGCCGCACCCATTCGGCGACCCCCGCCAGGGCAGCATCCAGATTGGCCGGGTCATTGCCCCCGGCCTGGGCCATATCCGGGCGCCCGCCGCCCTTGCCGCCCACTTGCTGGGCGACGAAGTTCACCAGGTCCCCGGCCTTGAGGCGATCCGTGCTGTCCTTGGTGACACCGGCCACCAGGCTGACTCTGCCGTCTTCCACCGTGGCGAGAATCACGGCGGCGGTGCCCAACTTGTTCTTTAACTGGTCCACGGTGTCGCGTAGTGATTTGGGATCGGCGCCTTCCAGCAATCGCGCCAGCACCTTGATGCCGCTGATGACCTGGGCCTCGCCGGCCATGTCGTCCCCGGCGCTAGAGGCCAGCTTGCCTTTCAATTGCGCCACTTCTTTTTCCAGTTTGCGGCTGCGTTCCACCAACTGCTCCAGCCGCGACTCCATGGTGTCGCCATCGGCCTTCAGCAACGCGGCCACACCATCCAGGCGCGACTGCACTTGCTCCACCCAGCGCAATGCGCCTTCCCCGGTGATGGCTTCGATGCGACGCACACCGGCGGCGATGCCAGTCTCGTTCAAAATCTTGAACAGGCCGATGTCCCCGGCCCGGGGGACGTGGGTGCCGCCGCACAACTCCACGGAAAATTCCCCGCCAATGGTGAGTACACGCACGCTGTCATCATATTTTTCACCGAACAGGGACATGGCGCCGGACTGCATGGCTTTATCCAGGGACATCACTTCCACGCGAGTATCCACATTGGCGAGGACACGATGGTTGATGAGACTTTCCATTTCGCGCAATTGCGCCTCGGTCACCGGCTCCGGGTGGGCGAAATCGAAACGCAGCCGATCTGGCGCCACCAACGATCCCTTTTGCGTTACATGCTTGCCCAGCACTTTGCGCAGGGCCGCATGCAACAGGTGCGTGGCGGAATGGTTGCGCATAATGTCGCGGCGCCGGCGCTGGTTGATATGGGCGCGCACCTCGGTGCCCACGGCCAGGGCACCGCGGATCACACGCCCGATGTGGACATGGGCCTTGCTCTGGCGCTGGGTGTCGCTGACTTCAAACAGTTCGCCCTCGGCGGTGAGCTCGCCCTGATCGCCCACCTGTCCGCCGGACTCGGCGTAGAACGGCGTGGACTCCAGCACCACACCGCCCTCCTCCCCTGCTTCCAAGGTCTGTACCGCGCGACCGTCCCGGAATAGCGCCGTGACCTTTGCACTACATTCATCCTGTTCATAGCCCTGGAACTCAGACACCAGGTCCTGGCCACCGCCCACGGCCATCTGTACATCGAACTTGCTGGCGGCCCTGGCGCGTACACGTTGCGCGGCCATGGCGGCGTCGAAACCTTTTTGATCCAACTTTAGCGAATATTCCTGGGCGATATTGGCGGTGAGGTCCACCGGGAAACCATAGGTGTCATAAAGTTTGAACACAGCCTCGCCGGGAATGGTGTCGCCCTTTAGGCCCTGTCGTACCTGCTCGAAATGCTTGAGGCCCATTTCCAGGGTCTCGGCGAAACGCTCTTCTTCATTTTTCAAAGTGCGGCGCACGAAATCCTGGGCATTGGGCAATTCCGGATGGGCCTTGCCCATCACGTCACACAGGGGTTCCACCAGTTTGTGGAAAAAGGATTCCTTGAAGCCCAGCTTGTGACCATGGCGCACGGCGCGGCGCACGATGCGGCGCAGCACATAGCCGCGGCCTTCATTGGAGGGCATGACGCCATCGGCGATGAGGAATGCGCAGGAGCGGATATGATCCGCCACCACGCGGGTGGACACCAGATCCATCTTGCTGTTGCCGCCCAGTTTTTGGATGGCGCCGGTGAGTTCACGGAAAATATCAATGTCATAGTTGTTGTGAACACCCTGCATCACCGCGGCGATGCGCTCCAAACCCATGCCCGTGTCCACACCGGGCCGCGGGATGGGCTGCATCTTGCCCTCGCCGTCACGGTCGTACTGCATGAACACCAGATTCCAAATTTCCACATAGCGATCCGCGTCGGCCTCGGGTGTGCCCGGTGGCCCGCCCGCGATTTTGTCGCCGTGGTCGTAGAAGATTTCACTGCACGGACCGCAGGGGCCGGTCTCGCCCATGGCCCAGAAGTTGTCCTTGTCGCCGCAGCGGCTGAAGCGCTTCGGGTCCACTTTCATTTCCTTGAGCCAGATGTCCGCCGCCTCATCGTCATCCTGGTAGACCGTGATCCAGAGTCGCGCCGGCGGAATTTGCAGCGTCTCGGTGAGAAACTCCCAGGCATAGGCAATGGCCTCGCGCTTGAAGTAATCGCCGAAACTGAAGTTGCCGAGCATTTCAAAGAACGTGTGATGGCGGGCGGTGTAGCCGACATTTTCCAGATCGTTATGCTTGCCGCCGGCGCGCACACAACGCTGGGACGTGGCGGCGCGTTGATAGGGACGGCGTTCCAGCCCCAGGAACAATTCCTTGAACTGCACCATGCCGGCATTGGTGAATAACAATGTCGGGTCGTGAGCCGGCACCAGGGAGCTGCTGGGCAGAATTTCATGACCGTGGCGACGGAAATAATCCAGAAACGCCGCGCGCATATCATTGCTGGTATTGATTTTTGTCTTGCTCATATCCTTGCTTATTCCCCGGATCGGAACAGCCGCCGAATGGCATCAACGCTGAACCCCCGCTGTTGCAGGAAACGGCCCTGACGGGCCTGCTCCTTAAAATCTGTCGGCATGTCGCTGCCAAACTTGCCGCGCCGGATCTGCGCCAGATGCCGAAGCCAGTCCACACCGGCCTGCTCCAGAGTCTGCTCGATCAAATGTTTCTCGACGCCGCGCTGCTCCAATTCATTGCGGATGCGCAGTGGGCCATAGCCCTTGGCAATGCGATGATGGACGTAGGACTCGCAGAAGCGCTCATCACTGAGCAGGGATTTTGCCGCCAGCGCGGCCAGGGTTTCCGCCACATCGGTTGCCGCATACCCGCGCGCCTCCAGCTTGTTGGCCAATTCCCGCGTCGAATGCTCACGCCGCGCCAGCAGCTTCACTGCCTGGGCGTGGAGCGCGGCGTGATCCTGGCTCAGGTCTCGGCCTCCGCTTCAGCCTCCACTTTGCCGGTGGGCACGGGCAGTGCCTTGACCCGAATGGCGGCCTCAATCTGCTTGGCGATATCGGCATGCTCCTTCAGATACAGCCGCGCATTGTCCTTGCCCTGACCGATGCGATCCCCCTTGTAGGCGTACCAGGCGCCGGTCTTCTCCACGATACCGTGCTGGACGCCCAACTCTACAATCTCGGAATCGCGGGAAATGCCTTCACCATACAGAATATCGAACAGCGCCTCTTTGAATGGCGGCGCAACTTTGTTCTTTACTACCTTGACCCGCGTCTCGCTACCGATGACTTCATCGCCCTTCTTGATGGAACCGATGCGGCGAATATCCAGACGCACCGAGGCGTAGAACTTGAGCGCATTGCCGCCGGTGGTGGTCTCGGGATTGCCGAACATGACGCCAATCTTCATGCGCATCTGGTTGATGAAGATCACCAACGTGTTGGAACGCTTGATGTTTCCGGTGAGTTTGCGCAATGCCTGGGACATGAGTCGCGCATGCAGACCCATGTGGCTGTCGCCCATTTCGCCTTCTATCTCGGCCTTTGGCGTCAGCGCCGCCACCGAGTCAATGATCACCAGGTCCACGGCCCCGGAGCGCACCAGCATGTCGGTGATTTCCAGACCCTGCTCACCGGTATCGGGCTGGGATACCAACAGATCTTCCGTGCGTACGCCGAGTTTGCCGGCGTATTGGGGATCCATGGCATGTTCGGCGTCCACAAACGCTGCGGTGCCGCCGGCGCGCTGGATTTCCGCCGCCACATGCAACGCCAGCGTGGTCTTGCCCGAGGATTCCGGGCCATAGATTTCCACCACGCGACCGCGGGGCAAGCCGCCTACGCCCAGCGCGATATCCAAACCCAGGGATCCGGTGGACACCGTGGTGATGTCACGCATCATGCCCTCGTCGCCCATGCGCATGATCGAGCCCTTGCCGAATTGCTTTTCGATCTGGCCGAGCGCGATGTTCAGGGCTTGCTTTCTTTTGTCGTCTCTCTTGTCGTCCATGGCGTTTCTCTCCTTAATATAGATTGATGGGGGATGGCCGGGAAATTCCGGCGGATGCAGCGCTGTGAATTATCCCATATTTTCGTCACGAATGAGCGGCCAATGGGCCAGCGGGCGGTACTCGGAACCGGTGCGGTCGCGGACGGATTCAATCAGCGCGAATTCGCGGATTTGCCAGTGGATCGGGGCGATATTTGCCGCGGGAACGCGCTTGATCTTGCGGGCAATGGTCAGATGGGGCTGATAGGGGCGCCCGTCCGGTGTGAGACCGGCCTGCTCACAGACAGTACCGAGCTGGCGCACCAGATCCGGCAATGGCGGCGGCACCGCCTCCGGCTCCAACCAGGCCACGGATGCTTGCGGCCAACAACCCAGTTGCGACAACACCAGATCAAATGGCGGCGCCTGCACCGATGGGGCTTCGGCAATCAATTGCTGCTGTTGTTCATTGGTGATGTCACCCAGGAACACCAGCGTTATGTGCAGATTGCGCAGGGGTACCGGGCGCCCGCTGAGTGCAGGCAAAGATGCCAGTGTCGCAGCGAGTTTAGAACGGGTGAGATCATCCGGCCAAAGGGCGAAGAAAAGACGCGGCACGTTCCTGACCCGGGTTAAGTGCCGGATTCAACAATATCCAGCAAACCCTGCAGGGCCAATGCCACGGACTGATCCCGTATGGCATCCCGATCCCCGGGCAAAACCACCCGGGTACAGCGGGTCGCGCCACCGCGCCGTGACCAGGCCAGGCACACCGTGCCCACAGGTTTGGCCTCGCTGCCGCCATCGGGTCCGGCGATGCCGGTAATGGCAACACTGATATCCCCATGGCTGTACACCAACGCGCCTTCGGCCATGGCCTGCGCGACGGGTTCACTGACCGCGCCGAATTTTTCCAGCAGGTCCGCGGGGACACCCAGCATTTCCCGCTTCGAATCATCGGAGTAAGTGACGAAGCCGCGCTCAAACCAGAGCGAACTGCCCGGCACCGCGGTCACCCCGTGGGCCAGACCGCCACCGGTGCAGGATTCGGCGCTCACCAACCGCAGGCGAGAGTGACGCATTTGCTCTCCCAGCCGGGTCGCCAATTCCAAATGCAGAGGATTGATCATGGCGTCAGCGCCGGGCCTTGAAGAAAGATTGGAGCAATGCCGCGCTCTGATCCGCGCCCACACCTTCCACTACCTGTACACGATGATTCAGTTGTTCGCTTTGGACTACGGAAAACACACTGCCCGCCGCGCCAGCCTTGGGATCCCGGGCGCCGAACACCAGCCGCGCAATGCGCCCATGCACCATAGCGCCGGCGCACATCACACAGGGTTCCAGGGTTACGTACAGTGTCGCCCCAGCGAGGCGATAATTGCCCATGGCCTTGGACGCGGCGCGTAGTGCCTGAATTTCCGCGTGGGCCGTAGGGTCATGGTTGCCAATGGGCTGATTCCAGCCTTCGCCGATGCACTCATCATTAAGGACAATCACCGCGCCCACGGGAACCTCGCCCTCCGCTTCCGCCCGGCGGGCGAGATCAAGGGCGCGGGACATCCAGTGGGAGTCTGTCATCATAGACACAGTTTACATGCCTCCACATCCAGTCCGTATGAACCATGAGAGTGGAAAGTTGAAAGTAAACGGATAGAAGGTGGCAGCCAAGGGAAACACCAACAAAACCGCCGACACTTCTCTACATTTAAATTTTAACTTCTCCACAACCCCGCTTATGCAAATGCAAAGCCGGACAAAACTCAAGACTCCTGAAGAACCTCCGCAAGAAACATCTTGCCGTATTGTTCCAGTTTCTTTTGGCCGACCCCATGCACATTAAGTAACTCGGCAGGGGTCTGGGGCTTACGGGCGGCCATGTCCAGCAATGTGCGATCGCTGAAGACCACATATGCCGGCACCTTGCGTTCGTCGGCCAATTTTCTGCGCAAGGCGCGCAGCCGTTCGAACAGTTCCGGATCCGGCATTGCCGATGTTGATACATGTGCGACGGTTTCCGGGGCATGACACTCTCCTTCCTCCCACGATGCGGTCGCTGGCTTCACCTTCGCGTATCGCTCCACGGCTGTCACCGGTGCCGCCCGTGCTTCTTCCACGATATCGCGCTTCAGACAGATACCGCAGGACGCTCCGCAATCGGGCACATGCTCGGCAAAGTATTTTGTGAGACGGCTCCAG
>JAYUHG010000359.1:0-7250 GCA_043767195.1 Gammaproteobacteria bacterium
CCAGTGTGTATCCGGGACATCGGCATCGGTTGGCATCGGCGTACCTTCATTGCGCAGCACGGTCTCGCCGGTCAACACATCCCGCGCCTCCGCGAGCAAATGGGGCCGGGGCGTGCGTCCGCGGCTGGCCATGCGCGCCGTGGCCAGCGCCAGTTGCGCCGGCGTGGCCTGCATATAACCCTGGCCAATACCCATGATGAGTGTTTCTCCGGGATACCAGGGTTGTTTCAGCGCCTGCTCTTTCCACGCGCGGGACGGCAACAATCCCTTGTTCTCGCCGCCGATATCAATCCCCGTGACCTGACCAAACCCGAATCGCTCAAAGGCAGCCTGTAAGCGGTCAATGCCAAGATCGTGCGCCAAAGCATAGAAAAACACATCGCAGGACTGGGCCACAGCCTGGGTCAAACCCAAGTGTCCATGGCCACCCTTCTTCCAATCACGATAGTGATGTGAGCTTCCTTTAAGCGCGTACCAGCCGGGGCACCAGGTCTGTTCCGACAGAGTGCGCACACCGAAATTCAGCGCTGCCAGCGCGAGGAACGGTTTCACTGTGGACCCCGGTGGATATTTGCCCTGCAAGGCACGGTTCAGCAGCGGTTTGCCCGCGGAATTCAGCAATGCATCGTAATCCACGCTACGAATGCCGTTTACAAACAGATTCGGGTCATAGCTGGGGGAGCTGACCAGGGCCAATACATCGCCGGTCTGGGGATCCAGGGCCACAATGGCTCCCTTGCGACCGGCCAGCGCCGCTACCGCGACATTTTGCAATGATACATCCAGGGTCAGGTACAGATTTCTACCGGGCATAGGGGCAGTGCGATCCAGGACCCGCACCACACGACCTTGGGCGTTGACCTCCACCTGCTGAAATCCAACATGCCCGTGCAACAATTTTTCAAATGCCTTCTCGGCGCCAAGTTTGCCGGTGTGTACCGTGCCGGTGTAGTCGGAGCGATCCAGCCGCGCCAGTTCCTCCTCATCAATCATGCCCACATATCCCACCGTATGGGCGACATCGGCGCCCAGGGGATAGTAACGGTCCAGCCTCGGCACTACCTCCACGCCGGGCAAACGGTGTCGCTCAATGGAAACGCGCGCCACTTCATCCTCGCTCAGATTGAAGCGCAGCGGGACATTTTCAAAGCGTCGCATTTTTCGTGCCTGCTCATGGAAGCGGCTGATGTCGGCGGCGCTGATGGGGATGAGCGTGGTTAATTCGTGAATGGTGGCGGTTATATCGGCCACCTGCTCCGGGACCAGCTCCAGACTGAATGACGGCCGGTTATCCGCCAGCAAAACACCGTCACGGCTGAACATACGCCCGCGAATAGGCGGGATCGGGACAATCTTGACGCGGTTGTGTTGCGACAGTGTGGTGAAATGCTCGTGCATCACCACCTGCAAATAAAATACACGGGCCAGCACACTGAGCAGGAGCAATAACATAAGCAGCGCGCAAACCACTACGCGACCACGGATGAGGCTGAATTCCGTTCCCGGATTCCGGATCGTGAGCCGGTATTGCATTCCGAGCTTGGGTACCTGGCAGCCTGGAGGCCTGCCGGAATCAGGTTACGTGGTACTTGCGCCGCAGGTCGCGCAGAATGATGAACAACCAGGGCCAAAGCAACATGCTGGTAAACGCCGGCATCCAGAAACTCCAATGGTGCGGCGGCGTACCCATCATGCCTCTGATCCAGAGCGTGATGAATTCAAATAACAACAGATACGCGCAAACCACCAGCGCCTGCTGCTTGAGCGGAAAAACACGTACACGCTGATAGGTTTGCAGCGTGATGTAGCCCAGCAGGGCCAGCCCCAGGGCATGTTGTCCCAACACCGTGCCCTGCTGCACGTCGAGCAACAAACCGAGCACCCATGCAGTACCCACACCAACGCGCTCCGGCAACGCCATGCACCAGTACATCAACACCAGGGCAACCCACACCGGGCGCCAGGCCAGCGCCCAAACCGGCAGCGGCATGGCGGTGAGCAGAAACGCCACGACAAAACTTGTCACCATGACCCAGCGCCCATTGACCCCGATCCGGTTCATGGGTTTGCCGCCAAACCCGAAAGGTCAAAGCCGGGATCAGCGGCAGTTTCATACGGCCATACCAGCAGCACCTCCCGGCTCTGTCCCGGGCGGGCGCTGGGCCTTACGGTCACTTTGGCAAAGGGCTCCGCCGGCTCCATGCGGATATCCTCGATCACCCCCACCGGATAACCGCTGGGGAAACGGCGCCCAAAACCCGATGACACGACCAAATCCCCGCGCTGAATATCGGCATTACTGGGTACATGTTCCAGCAGCAATACTCCGTCCTGACCGGTGCCCACGGCGATGGCCCTTAGGCCATTACGATTCAATTGCACCGGCAGCGCATGGCTGGGATCTGTAATCAACAATACCGTGCTGGAAAACGGACCCACATGCACGACCTGCCCCATGACGCCCCCCATATCCACCACTGGCTGGCCGTAAAACACGCCATCGCGCTGTCCCTTGTTGATGACCACCTGGCGTCGGAACGGCTCCAGTTCCACTGCCAGCAGCTCCGCTACCAACACACGCTCACGCCGTTGCATGGACGACTCAAGCAATTCCCGCAAGCGTTGATTTTCCTGCTCCAGCACGGCGAAGCGCTGCAAGCGCGACCCGAGCATGAGTTGTTCCTCCTTGAGCCGGGAATTTTCCCGCAGCAAGGATTCGCGCGTAACCAGCGTATCGGACATGTGGTGCAGCGCGGCGGCGGGGAGATTGACCAGATACTGCAACGGGTAAACCAGCGTACTGAGCGCGGAACGCAGCATCTCCAGGTGGTGGTAGCGATGGTCGGCAACCATCAAGGCAACGGAAACCATGACAGCGACAACAATGCGCGCCGTTGCCGATGGTCCCCTTATGTACACAGTATTAATGGTCTGGCCCTCTTTGATTCCAGCGCCCCGTGGCGCGCCACGATTTGATCCGCCTCGAACTATTCGACCGTCAATATTTCCGTGCCGTATTCATCCATCATTTCCAGATAACGACCGCCACCACGCGCCACGCAGGTAAGCGGATCGTCCGCAACGATGACGGGCAGGCCGGTCTCTTCCATCAACAACCGATCCAGATCACGCAATAATGCGCCGCCGCCGGTGAGCACCATGCCGCGCTCCGCCACATCCGAACCGAGCTCAGGCGGCGTCTTTTCCAGTGCCTTCTTCACCGCATCTACGATGCCGCTCAACGGCTCCTGTAACGCCTCCAGGATTTCATTGCTGTTCAGGGTAAAGCTGCGCGGTATGCCCTCCGCCAGATTGCGACCGCGCACCTCCAGCTCACGCACTTCATTGCCGGGGAACGCGCAACCGATCTCGTGTTTGATACGTTCCGCGGTGGCCTCACCGATAAGTGTGCCGTAGTTGCGGCGCACATAATTTATGATGGCCTCGTCAAAACGATCGCCACCGATGCGCACCGAATCCGAGTAGACAATGCCGTTCAGCGAGATCACCGCGACTTCGGACGTGCCGCCGCCAATGTCAAGCACCATGGAACCGCGCGGATCGCTGACCGGCATGCCGGCGCCGATGGCCGCGGCCATCGGTTCTTCGATCAAACTTACACTGCGTGCGCCGGCGCCCTCTGCCGATTCCTTGATGGCCCGGCGTTCCACTTGCGTGGAACCGCACGGAACGGCGACCAGCACACGCGGGCTGGGGCGAAACAAGGCCCCGCCATGCACCGCATGAATGAAATACTGCAACATCTTTTCCGTGACCGTGAAGTTGGCGATGACACCATCCTTGAGCGGACGTATGGCGGTGATGTGACCTGGTGTGCGTCCGACCATGCGCTTGGCCTCGGTGCCAACGGCAACGATGGACTTGGCATTGATGGTGTCGCCATCTTTGCGAATAGCAACCACCGAAGGTTCATTTAATACGATACCCTTACCGCGCACATAGATGAGTGTGTTGGCTGTGCCCAGATCAATGGAAAGATCATTTGAAAAAAAACCGCGAATTCGATTCAACATGCAGCAGTCAATCCTGATGGTCAGTGATGAAATAAAGAAATTGCGGCAGAGAGATGATGCTCAGGCGCGAACAAATCACCGCGTCTGGTGTGTTGGTGAAACACCGGATTGAGCTGGGGACCGAAGTGTCGCTGGACCACATACTGGCGAGCGATCTCAAACTCCTGCAAGATCAGTTAGTTAACACTGCTAATGTAACAGCCGCTTCGCCTTTGGGCAAGGCGCTGAGTGTGATAAATTTCCCGTAATTCAATAGGAAGCTGGACCCTCTTCATGTCTCTCGACAGATCCACAGTGGAACAGGTAGCGCGCCTTGCACGATTGGCACTGGCAACCGACCAGACAGCCGCTTTGCAGGCCGAGCTGAACGGTATCCTGGAAATGGTGGCGCGCCTGCAGGAAGCTGAGATAGCCGCAGTGGAACCGTTGTCTCATCCACTGGAGATTACCGCTCGCCTGCGTCCGGATGTGGTCACCGAAACCGACCAGCGCGAGGTTTTCCAGGGTATCGCGCCAGCGGTGGAGTCCGGTCTCTACCTGGTGCCACGGGTGATCGAGTAGCACCGCGGTCCTGGCCCGGTTGCCGATCCCCGTTCCCGAATCCCCATGCGTGTAGATTCCATAGCCGAGCTGGCGCGGCTGCTGCGACGGCGTGAGTTGAGCAGCGTGGAACTGACGCGCCACTGCCTGGAAGCAGCGCAGCAACAACAGCACCTGAACTGCTTCATTACTTTGACCCCGGAACTGGCCCTGGATCAGGCCCGCGCGGCGGATCTGCGGCTGGCCCGGGCCGAGGGTACGGTGCTGACAGGCATCCCCATCGCCTATAAGGACATTTACTGTACTACAGGCGTCAAAACCTCCTGCGGCTCACGCATGCTGGACAGTTTCATTGCCCCCTACACCGCTACGGCGGTGGCACAATTGGAGGCCGCCGGCATGGTCATGATCGGCAAAACCAACATGGATGAGTTCGCCATGGGTTCCTCCACGGAACACAGTTGGTATGGCCCGTGCCGGAATCCCTGGGACCCGGGCAGGGTGCCCGGTGGATCCTCGGGCGGCTCCGCCGCCGCGGTGGCCGCCGGCATTGTCCCCTCCGCTCTCGGCACAGACACCGGCGGCTCCATTCGCCAGCCAGCCGCACTGTGCGGTATTACCGGCCTGAAACCCACTTACGGATTGGTATCCCGTTATGGCATGGTAGCGTTCGCCTCGAGCCTGGATCAGGGTGGCCCCATGGCCCGCAGTGCGCTGGATGTGGCTCATTTGCTCACCGGGTTGGCTGGCTTTGACCCAAAAGATTCCACATCGGCCCAGACTGAACCCCGGGATTACGCCGCCAGTTTGCCGGGAAATATTAAGGGTGTGCGCATCGGCTTGCCGGTGGAATATTTCCAAGAGGACCTGGACCCGGAGATCCGGACGCTGATCATGGCCGCACTGCGGGAGTTGGAGAAAGCCGGCGCCATACTCAAAGAGGTGTCGCTGCCCAGCAGCCATCTGTCCATACCGGCCTATTACGTGATCGCCCCGGCCGAGGCCTCGTCAAATCTTTCGCGCTTTGATGGTGTGCGCTATGGCTATCGCTGCAGTAATCCCCGCGACCTGCAGGACCTGTACTGCCGCTCGCGGGCGGAAGGCTTCGGCGAGGAGGTCAGGCGCAGAATAATGATCGGCACCTATGTGCTGTCCGCCGGGTACTACGACGCCTTTTACCTGCGCGCGCAAAAAGTGCGGCGTTTGATCCGGGATGAATTCAAGTCGGTATTGCGCGACGTGGATCTGATCGCCGGCCCCACCGTCCCCGGCACGGCCTTTCCCATCGGCGATCTCAGCGCTGACCCGGTGGGCATGTACCTGTCCGACATTTATACCGTGTCCGTGAACCTGGCCGGTCTGCCGGCCATTTCGATTCCAGCGGGGATGCAGGGTGGCTTACCGGTGGGTATGCAGTTGATCGGAGATTACTTTTGCGAGGAGCGCATCCTGCAAGTGGCCCATGCCTACCAGCAATTGACTGACTGGCACCTGCGCACACCCGGTGGCGCGTCATGAGCACAGCCTGGGAAACGGTCATCGGGCTGGAGATCCATGTGCAGTTGGCCACCCGCAGCAAGTTATTTTCCGGCGCGGCCACGGCCTTTGGCGCCGCGCCCAATGCGCTGGCCTGCGCAGTGGATATAGCCCTGCCCGGCGCCCTGCCAGTGTTGAACGAAGCCGCGGTGCGCATGGCAATCATGTTCGGCCTGGCCGTGGGCGCGGAGATTGCACCCCGGTCGGTATTCGCGCGCAAGAATTATTTCTACCCCGACTTGCCCAAAGGCTACCAGATCAGCCAGTTCGAGCTGCCGATTGTGGCGCGCGGGATAATTCAGATTCGACTGCCGGATGGGTCAAGTAAAGTCATCCGCGTCACCCGCGCCCACCTGGAGGAAGATGCGGGTAAATCCCTGCACGAAGGTTTTCAGGGGTTATCCGGCATTGATCTTAATCGCGCCGGCACGCCGCTGATTGAAGTGGTGTCGGAGCCGGACCTGCGTTCCGCCACGGAAGCCGTGGCTTACATGCGCAAAGTACACGCGCTGGTGCGCTACCTGGGGATCTCCGACGGCAATATGCAGGAAGGGTCTTTCCGCTGCGACGCCAATGTATCCCTGCGACCGCAAGGCAGCCAGGAATTGGGTACGCGGGCGGAAGTGAAGAATCTCAATTCATTCCGCTTTGTGGAACTGGCCATTGAGCATGAAGTGGCGCGCCAACAGGAGTTGCTGGAGCGCGGGGAAAAGGTGGCGCAGGAAACCCGGCTCTATGACCCGGATCGGAATGAGACGCGCCCCTTGCGCAGCAAAGAGGAGGCTTTTGATTACCGCTATTTCCCCGATCCGGATCTGCTTCCCGTGGAGATACCCCGGACATTGCTGGAGGAAATTCGCGCCGCTCTGCCTGAATTGCCGGAGGCGCGCTGTGAACGATTGCAAATGCAGTTTGGCCTGCTGGAGCGGGATGCCGCGCAATTAACCTCGGAACGGGCGCTGGCTGATTATTATGAAAGCACCGCGGGTCATGCTGGAGTGGATAGCAGGATGGCGGCGAACTGGATCATCGGAGAATTAACCGGCGCCCTGAATCGCGACCAATTGGAGTTACGGCAAAGCCCCATTGACCCGGCCCGCCTCGCCGGACTGCTGCGTCGCATTGGCGACGGCACGATTT
>JAYUHG010000360.1:0-3062 GCA_043767195.1 Gammaproteobacteria bacterium
CAAAGTCCATGGTCAGATAGGGACGGTCCCAGTCACCGAGTACGCCCAGACGCTGGAAGTCCGTCTTCTGCTTGCCGATCTGTACGCGCGCATACTCGCGGCAGGCAGTGCGGAATGCTTTTCGATCCGCGCCCGCGCGACCGAGTTTCTTCTCCACCTGATGCTCGATGGGCAGGCCATGACAGTCCCAGCCCGGCACATAGGGCGCGTCCAGACCGTCCAGACCGCGTGACTTGATGATGATGTCCTTGAGTATCTTGTTCACCGCGTGGCCGATGTGGATCTCGCCATTGGCGTAAGGTGGCCCATCATGGAGGATAAAACGCGGACGCCCGGCCCGTTGCCGGCGCAATTGACCGTATACATCCATTTCCTGCCAGCGGCGCAGCATTTCCGGTTCGCGCTGGGACAGGTTGCCCTTCATGGGGAAATCGGTCTTCGGCAAATTCAAACTGTCTTTGTACTGACTCATGGGATGGTTTGTTCCCCGGATTTGCCCGCCGCCAAAACCGCGCGCGCCTGCTCCACATCCAGCGCCATCTGCACACACAGTGCTGCTACGGAATTGAAGTTCTGTTCCGGGCGCAGAAACTTCCGGAACTGCACATTGATGCGGCGAGCATAAATGTCCGCATTGAAATCAAACAAAAATACTTCCAACAACAACCGCTCCCCGGCAAACACCGGTCGCGTACCGATGCTGGCCACGCCATTGATCAGATTCGGGCCCAGTCCATCAACCTGAACCGCATGGATGCCGCGCACCGGCGGCTTGCGATCATGCACATCTATATTGGCGGTTGGGAATCCCAATTCGCGCCCGCGCCGGCAACCCGGGATCACGCGCCCGGTGATGGAATAGGGGCGTCCCAGCAGGTCAGCGGCAGCGGCAACTTCGCCCGCGGACAACAACTCCCGGATACGGCTGCTGCTGACCCTGCCTCCATGCCCGGTAACGGTATCCATGGCGGCAACCTCAAAGCCATGGCGCTTGCCCAGGGTTTGCAACAATTGAAAATCCCCGCGCCGACCGTGCCCGAAGCGGAAATCATCGCCGACGATGATCAGGCGCGCGGCCAATGCCCGCGCCAGAACCCGCTGCACGAATTCCTCCGCCTCGGTCTCCGCCAGTGCCTGATCAAACCGCAGACACAAAAGATTGGTAACGCCGTGATGCCGCAGCGCCTCCACTTTCTCGCGCAGATTGGTCAGCCGTGGCGTCACTTGCTGCGGTCGGAAAAATTCCTGGGGTTGCGGCTCAAATACCATGACCAGGGGCGTGATGACGCGCCGGCCAGCCTGCTCCAGCAATTGCCTGATCACGACCTGATGGCCGCGATGGACGCCATCAAAATTGCCAATGGCCACCGCCCCCCCGCGCAGGGACTCGGGAACAGCGCTGACGTGGCGTAGAAATCTCATGCTCAAGTTTCCATTCAGTGGCGACCGAGCATTTCCCGCAGCGTCATGCCGGTAATTCGCAGAACGGCAAAATAGCACACCGCGCCGCCGGTCACACACAGGGTAAGGCGCAGAATTCGATCCTGCGCCGACCACGCCAGCCATTGATCCAGGGGCGCCGACAGGACTTGCAACACCGCCAGCATGACCACCAGCGCCGCACCAATGCGCAATACATGGCGCATCCAGCCGGGTTGCAAATGCAACCCGCCGTGGCGGCGCAAATGCACATACAGGATCCCGGCATTGATATAGGACGACAACGCCGTGGCCAGGGCCAGCCCGGCATGGGCCAGCGGCTTGAACAACAGCAGAATTAAAATGATATTACTGATCAACGCGACCACGCCTGCCCGCACCGGTGTACGCGTGTCCTGACGGGAGACCGTTCCGGAAACGAGTATCTTGATCAGCACATACCCCGGCAACCCGATCGCGGAAGCGATCAGGGCGAAACTGGCCATTTCCACGTCATAGCTGCTGAACGCCTGGTACTGAAACAAGGTCGCCAGGGCCGGACCGGCAAGAAACGCCAGACCAAAGGCGGCCGGCACCGAGATCAAAAACACCCAGCGCAAAGCCCAATCCAGGGTCTCGGCATATTTGTCAGTGGAATTGCGCGCATGTTCCGCGGACAGGCTGGGCATGATGACCGTGGCCAAGGCAATCCCGAACACGCCCAGGGGAAACTCCACCAGGCGCTCCGAGTAATACAACCAGGAGATACTGCCGGTGACCAGGAACGACGCCACCTGAGTATCCACCAGTAAATTGATTTGCGTCACCGACACACCGAACAGGGTCGGCAGCATCAGTTTCAGGATCCGACCCACACCGTCCCGGTCACTGCCCAGTCTTGGCCGTGGCAACAGGCGCAGGCGCAGCAGAAACGGGATCTGAAACAACAGTTGCACCACGCCGGCGATAAACACACCCCAGGCCAGGGCCTCCACCGGCTGCTCCATCCGTGGCGCCAGCCAGATGGCGCTGACGATCAGCGCCAGATTCAGAAACACCGGGGTAAATGCCGGAACGCCAAATTTTCGATAAGTATTCAGGATGCCGCCGGCCAGGGCCGTGAGCGAGATGAAAAAAATGTAAGGGAAAGTCACGCGCAGCAGCGCTGCGGTCAGTTCCTGCTTGCCGGCGTCTCCGGAAAATCCTGGTGCAAAAGCCAGCACCAGCAACGGGGCGCTCAATACACCCAAGGCGGTTATGCCAAGCAACGCCACTCCGAGTATGGCGGTGGTATGGTCCACCAGTGCCTGCACCTCTGCATGGCTGCGGCGCTCCCGATATTCCGCCAGCACCGGCACGAAGGCCTGGGAGAATCCACCCTCGGCAAACAGCCGGCGCAGAAAATTAGGAATGCGGAACGCGACAATGAAGGCATCCATGCCGCTGCCGGCGCCGAAATAACGGGCGATAACCACATCCCGCACCAGCCCAAGAATGCGCGACAGCGTGGTGTTCACGCTGATGAGCAAGGTTGATTTGAGTAATCCCTGGGTCACGGTGTCGGCAGGCCTGTGATGTCTTCGAACAAATATCGGGTATCTAGTTGTTTACGCAAGGAAATTTTTCAAGGCGCAGCATATCAC
>JAYUHG010000361.1:0-16947 GCA_043767195.1 Gammaproteobacteria bacterium
ACTGCTCAAGATCGCTCATGTCATTGGACACACAACCGCCGATGGCCACTGCGACCAGCAAAGGCCACAGGCGACGGGCGCTGGCTGTACGCGCCTTCATATCAGGACTCCTCTTCTTCCAAAGCACGATAGGTCTTGGCGAACGCCGACATGGTCAGTTTGGGACCACCCGCGCCTTTACCTTTCCCATCGCTTTGCCCTGATTTGGAAACCGTAATGTCATGGGTCGTGACAATTCTGGGCAAGGCGGCAATACCACTGACAAATTGTCCGAACTGGTGATAGTCGCCGGAGACTTTGATGCTGATCGGCAACTCTGCGTAAAACTCGGACTGCTTTTCGGGCTGGGGCTGAAACAACTCAAACTCCAGGCCCGCGGAGAGGCCGGTCTGTGAAATATCAACGATCAATCCAGCCACTTCGGTCTTGTTCGGGAGCTGCCGCAGCATGTCCCCAAACGACTGCTGCATTTCCTTCATCTGTTCCTTGAGCGCGTTGAGATTGGCGGATTTCTTCTGCTTGGTATCAAATGTTGATTTCAGCTCCGCCTCTTTCTTTTCAATGGTTTCCACCTGGGCAACGAGATTCTTGATGTGGAAATTCCAGCCCCCGAAGATCAAACCGGCGCACACCACCACACCGACTATCGCCTGTACCGGCAGCGGCCAAAGACCGGGATTATTCGGATCCAGATTCTTGAAATTGTCAGCGAAGCTCATGTTTCTTCTTCCCCTTCAGCCTTTGGCATGACCTGGCTGAACTTTAAAGTGAAAGTGCTGATGCGCACGCCCTTTTCATTCTTGGCTTGAATAATGTCGAGCTGCGGGTTTTGCAGCCAGTCGGAAGCCTCCAGATTACGCATGAATGACGACACGCGCGCATTGGACTGGGCCTCGCCGATAATGGTTATCTGATTTGCCTTTTGGGTAATCTGGCTGACGTTTACACCCTCCGGCAAACTGGCGACCAATTCATCAAAAAACCGTACCACCAGCGGGCGATTGCGTTGCAGGCCCTCAATCGCCTTCATGCGTGCGACCAACCGGTCACGTTCCTTTGTTAGCGCCTCGATTTCCTTGATCTTTACGTCCAGCTTTGCGGTTTCACTGCCTATATACGCATTGCGTGCGTTCTGCCGGTCTATGCGGGCGTTCTGATACAAGTGCAAAGTGCCCACGACCAGGGCAGCCACCCCGACAAAGGCCAGAATCAGTATCCCGAACTCCTTCTGCTTTTCCTTGCGAAGTTCGTCGCGCCAGGGAAGTAGGTTAATGTGAGCCATCAGTCGAAACTCCTCAGTGCAAGTCCACACGAGACCATCAGGGCCGGCGCGTCATTGGCCAGTGCCTGGGCTTGAACTCTCGATGACACCGACATATTGGCGAACGGATTGGCGATTGATGTCGGCACACCCACCTTGGCCTGAATCAGTTCAGCGATACCCTCAATTGACGCGCATCCTCCGGCCAGGATCAAATGGTCAATATTTGCGATTTGACCGGCGGAGAAAAAGAATTGCTGCGCGCGGCTGATCTGTTGGGCCACACCTTCTTTGAAGGGATCGAGCACCTCCAAGGCGTAGTTTTCCGGCAACCCACCCTGCTTCTTGGCCAGGCCAGCCTCCTCGTAGGACAGTCCGTAGCGGCGCTGAATTTCCTCAGTTAATTGCGCGCCACCAAACTGCTGGTCACGCGAATACATGATCTTCAGTTTCTCCAACACGGTGAATGTGGTGACCGACGAACCGATGTCCGCCACCGCAATGACCATGTCCTCCCCGCCCCCAAGTTGCTCCTGCGCGATTAGCCTGATGGCGCTTTCCAAAGCAAAGGCCTCGACATCTATGACTTTTGCCGTCAGCCCGCCACCGGTCAATGCGTCCACGCGCAAATTGACATTGTCGCTACGCGATGCGGCGAGCAGCACGTCTACGCGCTCAGGATTAGCCGCATTCGGACCCAATACTTCGAAATCCAGCGCCACCTCATCCAGAGGGAACGGGATGTACTGATCCGCCTCCGCGCTGATTTGGTTCTCCATTTCGGAGTCAGAGAGGTTAGCTGGCATCTCGATAATTTTTGTGATCACCGCGGAGCCGGCCACAGCGGCGGCGGCGGTTTTGGTCTTGGAGCCGGATTTGCGCACCGCGCGACCAATGGCTTCGCCGACTGCGACCGCGTCCGTGATATTCTTGTCTACGACCGAATTTGGCGGTAACGGCTCGGCAGCATAGCTTTCGACACGATATCTGCCGCCGGAACGCCCGAGTTCCACCAACTTAACTGCTGTTGCGCTGATATCAATCCCCAGCACTCGGGTTGATTTTTTTCCGAAAGGAAACACGTGTTTTTCCTTTTGATGTGGGTGGTTATCTACCAATCTTAAACATTACATTAACTTCAATCCAAAACCATAGTCAATTGAAATTTAGGAATCAAAGCTAACTTGATGCTTTTTCAATGATTGTGCCCGAATTTGCAAGTTTCGTTCCCAAATCGCATATGTTGCGTATCCATGGATTAAACTACACAAGATGTTGCGCTTTATAGTCACAATGACGGTTACATTGATGGTCGCGGTCATCATCGCGGGCATGGCTATAACCGCTTACATAGTCCCCGATCTACCTGCTATTGAGTCCTTGCGCGATGTGCAGATGCAGGTTCCGCTGCATATTTATACGCACGATGGATCCCTGATTGCGGAGTTCGGCGAAAAGCGCCGCGAACCCGTAAGCATCAAGGATGTGCCGCCATTGCTTATTAAGGCATTTGTAGCCGCTGAGGATGATCGATTCTTCCAGCACCCGGGAGTTGACTGGCAGGGCATCGTGCGCGCCGCATTGAATCTCGCCATCACCGGCGAAAAAACCCAGGGCGGCAGCACCATCACCATGCAGGTGGCGCGCAATTTTTTTCTGACGCGGGAAAAATCCTACATTCGCAAGCTAACTGAAATCTTCCTGGCACTGAAGATTGAGCAGGAATTGAGTAAAGCAGAAATCATGGAGTTGTACCTGAACAAGATTTATCTGGGTCAGCGCGCCTACGGCATCGGCGCCGCGGCGCAGGTGTATTACGGTATAAGTGTTGGTGAGCTGGATCTGGCGCAAATGGCCATGATTGCGGGATTACCCAAGGCGCCCTCGACCACTAATCCGATTAGCAATCTGCAGCGCGCGCTGCAACGCCGCGAATATGTATTGCGGCGCATGCTGGAGTTGGGGTTCATTAACAACGCTGAATATCAATTGGCCAGCACTACAGCATCAAACGCCAGTCTCCATGCCGCGGATATCGCGGTGGATGCCCCCTATGTTGCGGAAGCAACGCGCAAGGAGATTATTGATAAATTTGGCGAGGCGGCCTATGAAGCCGGATACAGGGTATACACCACCATCCTTGAGACGAACCAACTGGCGGCCAACCAGGCGTTGCGCAAGGCGTTGCTGGATTATGACGAGCGACACGGATACCGCGGGCCTGAACGGCACTTCAATCTGACGCCGGGACAAGATCAGACCGAATCGAGAACCGCGCTGCTGGAGGGATTTGAAACCATCGCCGGACTGCGCCCGGCATTGGTCACCCAGGTCTCGGAGCAAAACGCCACGGCCATCATGAGAAACGGTGCAGCGGTGGAAATTCCGTGGGCCGGGCTGCAGTGGGCGCGCAAATACATGTCGGAAAACCAGCGCGGACCAGTGCCAAAGAGCCCTGGAGATATTCTTCAGCCTGGCGATGTCATACGCATTCAGGAAACGCCGGATGGGACCTGGCGTCTGGGCCAAATCCCGGCCGTGGAAGGAGCTATCGTCTCCATGCGACCGGACGACGGCGCGGTCTACGCCCTGGTTGGAGGTTTCGATTTCGCGCGCAGTAAATTCAATCGCGCGCTGCAGGCACAGCGGCAGCCCGGTTCCAGCTTCAAACCGTTCATTTACTCCGCCGCGCTGGAATCCGGATTCACCGCCGCCAGCATGGTGAACGACGCCCCGGTGGTGTTCGATGACCCGGGCATCGAAGGTACCTGGCGCCCGGAAAACTACACCGGCAAGTACTATGGTCCCACGCGCCTGCGCGAGGCGCTGACCCATTCCCGTAATCTGGTTTCCATCCGACTCATGCATGCCATGGGCGTTCCCACCGTCATGCAGCACATTACGCGCTTCGGATTTGACGCAAACACGCTGCCAAATAATCTCTCCCTGTCCCTGGGAACCGGGACACTGACACCGTTCAAACTTGCCTCGGCCTATTGTGTCTTTGCCAATGGCGGCTTTCTGGTTGAGCCCTATCTGATTGACAGAATTGAGTCCCTGGACGGCAGCATTCTTTATCAGGCCAAACCGCCCACCGTGTGCCGGGACTGTGGGCAGCCGGAAGAAACCACTGCCCCGGAAACGCCAGCGGTTGCCGAAGATGCCGAAAGTCAGGCCGCACCTGGGGAAAGTCTCAACCTGGCGGCGAACGCGGAGCCAGCTCCGAAGCCGGCGACGCCTGCGCTTCCCCTCGCCCCCAATGGCTTGCCCATCGCCCGGCGCATGATCAACGCCGAAAATATCTGGATCATGGGCTCCATGACGCGGGATGTGATCCGCTTTGGCACCGGTCGGCGGGCATTGGAATTAAACCGATCCGACCTGTCTGGCAAAACCGGGACAACCAATGATCAACGCGACGCATGGTTTGCGGGATATAACACGGCCATCACCACCGTGACCTGGGTCGGATTTGACAAATTTGATCCCCTTGGCGGTCAGGAAACCGGCGCCCGGGCCGCCTTGCCCATGTGGATTGATTACATGCGCGTGGCATTGGAAAACACCCCTGAGAAAATATTGCCCAGACCACCCGGGCTGGTAAATGTACGCATTGATCCGAGCACAGGCGCTCCCGCCGGCAGCAGTGATACGCAAGCAATCTTCGAGGTATTTAGCGCCGGCACCGCACCCGCAACCGTCTCCGCGGATGGCACAGCGCTACCGGTCGGTAATAATTCCGAGACCAGCGACTCGGCCGAACAATTGTTCTGATGCCGGGCAATCCCGGTCGAAGCACCGATGGTCACGGACGCACGCGCTGCCCACAGACTCCGCATTGAGATAGCGCAACTGGCGGCAAAAATGATTGCCAGCGAGGGCGTGGCGGATTTTCGTGCCGCAAAGCGCAAAGCTGCTTTACGACTCGGCGCGAACTCCGAGCGCAACCTGCCCACCAATGCTGAGATCGAACAGGCATTGCGCGAATATCTACGCCTGTTTCAGTCCGGGTCGCAACCGGGCCTGCTGCGCACCTTGCGCCAAACCGCGCTTGAGGCCATGGAATTCCTGGAGCAATTTCGGCCACGTCTGGTTGGGGCGGTGCTGCTGGGTACGGCCACGGAGTTCAGTGAAATTACGCTGCATTTGTACTGCGACGCCGCCGAAGATGTTGCCTGGTTTCTGAGTGAAGCCGGAATCAAGTTCGATCAAACTTCAAAAACCATTAAAACCGCTCCGGGAGAATCAAAGGAATTTCCGGCGTTGACCTTCATCGCCGGTGAAACACCGATCATACTGGTGTTGTTTACGGAAACATTAGAGGCGACCAAACCATTAAGTCCCGTGGATGGCAAGCCGATGCGGCGCGCCACGATAGCAAGTCTCAAAGCATTGCTTGAAAGTGACTCCGAAGCAGACGTAGTCAAAGATGGCTGATCTCCGTCTGTTGCGCGTAGCACTGCCGGTGCCTCTACGCCGCAGCTTCGACTACCTGGTACCGGCGCACTGGCCGTGCAGTGCCATACAACCCGGTTGCCGGGTACGCGTCCCGTTTGGCCGCGGTCGCAGTCTCGTCGGCGTGATATTGGAGTGCCCGGTTCACACCCATGTAGAACCGGGTAAGTTGAAAGTGGTGCAGCAACTGATTGACCATGAGCCGCTGTTAACCCGTGAACACCTGGACTTCCTGTTGCAAGCGGCCGCTTACTATCAGCACGCCATCGGCGATGTTGTCATGCAATCGTTACCTGGGAAATTTCGCGCCGGAGAACTGGCGCATGTAACAGCGGAGCCGTGGCTGCGCCTGCGCCCCGACACCGATTATGAGACTGCCGGATTACAACGCGCCCCACGTCAGCGCCAAGCCATGGATCTGCTGGCTGCCGCGGGCGATGCAGGGTTGTTACTCGAGGCCCTGTTTAAACACGACATTACCAGGCCGGTGATAGAGGCCCTGATAAACAAGGGACTGGTGGACACGTTTCAACGCGCAGTCCAGGACATCTCCACACCAACAACCCTGGAAGAGATCACGTTAAATCCCGGCCAGGCCGGCGCCGTGGCTCAGATCATTGCCACACTGGGCAGGTTTTCGGTACAGGTCTTGAACGGAGTCACCGGCAGCGGCAAAACGGAGGTTTACCTGGCGCTGGTCACAGCCACGATCCGCGCCGGTAAACAAGCCCTGGTGCTGGTACCGGAAATTGGACTCACACCCCAACTCATTGACCGCGTCCAGCGCCGCATCGGTCCCGAAATCGCGGTATTGCATTCCGGCCTGTCTGACCGCGAACGCGCCCGGTCATGGCTGGCGGCCCGGGACGGTCGCGTACGTGTGGTGCTCGGTACCCGTTCGGCGGTGTGGACACCGCTGGCGGCGCCAGGGGTAATAATCGTGGATGAAGAGCACGACTTGTCCTACAAGCAGCAGGACGGATTTCGTTACTCAGCACGGGACATGGCCGTGGCACGCGGCAAAGCCGAGAATGTACCGGTAATCCTTGGATCCGCGACCGCCAGTCTGGAGACCATGCGCAATGTTCTGGATGGCCGGTATGGGGAACTGCGCCTGTCACAGCGCACGGGAGAGGCGCCGGCGCCAACCGCGAGCTTCATTGATCTACGCGGCGCACGCCTGCATGGCGCCCTGAGCGCGCGCTTGCTGGAAGCTGTGCGGATGGAAATAACCCTTGGCAATCAAGCAATGCTGTTTTTGAACCGCAGAGGTTATTCGCCCACATTGCAGTGCCATGGATGCGGCACCGTGGTGGAGTGCCCGCGTTGCAACCGGCCCTACACCTGGCATAAGCGCCGCAACCGGCTTCTGTGCCATCACTGCGGCGGCGATCATCCGGCGCGGATGAACTGCGTCAACTGTCCGGAGTCCGAATTGAGTCAGATCGGTCACGGCACTGAGCGGCTGGAAGAAACCCTGGCGCAGCAGCTTCCTGAAGCGCGCATATTACGCATTGATCGGGACAGCACCCGGGCACAGGGCGCCATGGGACGCATGATGGCCCAAATCCATGCCGGCGAAGCGAATCTCCTTATCGGTACCCAGATGCTGGCCAAGGGGCATCACTTCCCGGCCTTGACCCTGGTGGGAATCATTGATGCGGATCGCGGACTGTTCAGCGCGGACTTCCGTGCCGCCGAGCGCATGGCGCAGCTATTTGTTCAAGTATGCGGGCGCGCGGGCCGCGGGGATCGGCGCGGGCAGGTATTGATCCAGACACATCATCCCGACCACCCTTTCTTGCGTTCGCTGGTGGAGCACGGATATGAACGCTTTACGCAGCTCGCGTTGGCGGAACGGCAGGCCGCGCAATTGCCGCCGTATAGTCATCTGGCGCTATTGCGCGCGGAGCATTATCAGGCCGGGCCAGCACAACGCTTTCTGGAGTTAGCCCGCGCGCGGTTGGAAGATATTGATCCACGCTTGCAAGTATTCGGGCCGGTTCCCGCGGTCCTTGAGCGCAGGGCGGGACGCTTTCGCTTTCAATTACTGGTCCAGGCCAGCCAGCGGGCAAGGCTGGGACGTGCCCTGACGCAATGGCTGCAACAACTGGACAGCGAACCTTTGGCCGGCAAGGTACGCTGGTCCCTGGATGTGGATCCGCAGGAGATGCTATAGAGTGACCGCACAGGTATTTCCATGATTACCGCGACCATGAAACGCATTCCGCAAGCCCTGCTGCTGTTACTGACCTGCATGAGTGCCACCGCGCTGGACGTCAATATCACCAGCGAGCTGGAATATGTGGACGTCGTGCATAACGGCAACTCCGTGCGCATTATGCGCAATCAGGATCCGAAGCACACCATCAGCAAACGCTACGCCCTCACTTCCCGCAACTGCCCGCCATTTTGCATACAGCCAGCAACCATCGCGCCAGGAGTGGAGACCATCGGCGAACTGGAAGTACTGCAATACTTGCAACAGGCGGCCAGCGGCGGTGAGTCGGTACTGGTTATTGATTCGCGTACACCGGACTGGGTGGAGAACGGCACCATACCCGGATCCATCAACATCCCGTGGACCAGTCTGGACGCCGGCACCGGAGCGGATCCGTTTCAAGTGGCGGACCTGTTGCAGCAGCGCTTTGGTGTCAAAAAGCGCGAGGGGCTATGGGATTTCACTGCTGCCCACACACTGGTGCTGTTCTGCAACGGCAACTGGTGCGGACAGTCGCCGGCAAATATCCGCACGCTATTGGCGTTGGGCTACCCCGCAGCGCGGCTGAAATGGTATCGAGGCGGCATGCAGAACTGGGAGATGCTCGGCCTTACCGTTGTGAAATAAATTCAATTTCATTAGTGGCGATTCCTTGTGGCCGCCTCCTGACGCTACAATGCGCGGCCTTTTCCGAGCCGGCCCATGAAACGACAACTTCAGAATGATCTCGCCACAGCGCTGGCGCAATTAGTCGCCGCATCCAGTGATGTTGCCGTGCCGTTGCCGGACATCTCCTTGGATCGCGCCCGCGACAATCAACATGGGGATTTCGCCAGCAGCATTGCCATGGCGCTGGCCCGACCGTTGCGCCGCAAACCCCGCGACATCGCCGAAGCACTGGTAGCGCATTTGCCGCCCAATCCGAACGTGGCGCGGGTGGAAATCGCTGGCCCTGGATTCATTAATTTCTTCCTTAATCCCGCCGCCCATCAGGCGGTGATCCCGGCCATTCTGCGCGCCGACGCTGACTATGGTCGCAGCGACATGGGCACCGGTGAGCGCACATTGGTGGAATATGTGAGCGCCAACCCCACCGGTCCGCTGCATATCGGACATGGGCGCGGCGCGGCTTACGGCGCCACTTTGTCGAATCTGCTTGCCGTGGCTGGTTATACCGTTACGCGCGAGTACTACGTCAACGATGCCGGTCGGCAGATGGATATCCTTACCCTGAGCATCTGGCTGCGGTATCTGGATCTGTGCGGTCGCAACTATCCGTTTCCCGAGGGCGCGTACCGGGGGGAATATGTACGACCCGTGGCGGCAAAGTTATTTGCCGAAGCCGGCCAGGATCTCAACCTGGATCCAGAGTCTTGCTTTGCCGGGCTACCCCAGGCCGCCAATGCCGACGCCAATCTGGACAACATGATTGAGCACATGCGTGAACGGCTGGGCAAAGATGGTTTCACCTGCGTCTGGCGCCTGGGTTTGGATGAAATCCTCGGCGACATTCGCGCCGATCTGGCGGATTTCGGCGTGACCTTCGATAACTGGTATTCGGAGTTCGAGCTGACCCAAAGCGGGCGCATTGATTCTTGCATCAAGAAACTTGAGGCCAGTGGTGATTTGTACCGGCAGGATGGGGCGCTCTGGTTCCGTTCCACGAAATATGGTGATGAAAAAGATCGCGTCGTAGTGCGTGAAAACGGGCAGCGCACCTATTTTGCCTCGGACATTGCCTATCACCTGGACAAATTCGAGCGCGGGTTCAAACACGCCATCAACATCTGGGGCGCGGACCATCATGGCTATATCCCGCGGGTGCGGGCCGTGCTGGCAGCTCAGCATCTGGATCCGGGGGCCCTGGAAGTTTTGCTGGTGCAGTTTGCCACGCTGTATCGCGGCAGTGAGCGCATGCAGATGTCCACCCGCTCCGGTGAATTTGTCACACTGCGTGAATTGCGCAATGAAGTGGGCAATGACGCGGCACGGTTTTTCTACGTCACCAGACGTTCGGATCAACATCTGGATTTCGACCTGGAACTGGCTAAATCCCATTCCAGCGATAACCCGGTGTATTACATCCAGTATGCATACGCCCGCATCTGCAGCCTGATGCGGCAGTTAACGGAAAAGGGTTTTTCCTACGACCAGACCAACGCACTCGGGAATCTGGCGGCATTGACTGAAGAGCAGGAGCGCGCGTTGCTGGTACTGCTGGCGCGTTATCCGGAAGTGATTGAAGACGCGGCAAGTACACGCGAACCGCACCAGATATGTTTTTACCTGCGTGAACTGGCCCATGCCTTCCACACTTGCTACAACTCGCACCAGATACTTGTCGCCGAGTCGGCAATGCGCGATGCACGCGTAGCCTTGGCGCTTTGCACACGCCAGGTCATTGCCAATGGACTCAAGATCATCGGCGTCACGGCGCCGGAAACCATGTAATGGCGCAGGATTACAAGCACATCAGCCGCGCCAAGGGCGCCAAGGCGCCCGCGCAAAAATTTGGCGCCTTGCTGACGTTCCTGGCCGGACTCAGTATCGGTCTGCTGGTGGCGCTAGCGGTCTTTTTGTACCACTACCAAAGCCTGCTCCAGGGAGAGGCGCCGAACATTACCGTGCGAAACTCGGCGCAGGATATCGCGGCAACCGCACCTGCACCGGTTGCGGGCGACACATCAGCATCCACCGCGGAACCACCGGCGCCGACTTTTGATTTCTACCAGATACTCCCGAACCGGGAGGTGAGCATGTCGGAGTGGGAGGCCGAGACACCGGTCAACGATGTGGCGGAACCGTCGCCGGACAGGCTGTTTATTCTGCAGGTGGGATCCTTCCAGACCACCGAAGCGGCCGACCAAATCAAGGCCGAACTGGCGCTTATCGGTATTGAGGCCGATGTTCAGCGCGTGGTCATTAATGGCCAGGACGTATTACATCGGGTGCGCATCGGCCCTTTCAAGAACAAACAGGCATTCGAAGATACCCGGCAAAGGCTGATCGCCAATGACCTGGACTTTGTAGTCCTGAATCTCAAGGCCAGTGAGGTGGAAGCGCAGCCACGCTAAGGAAGCTCTGATTAACATCAGAGCTTCCCTGAATAACTGAGCGCAAAAACGCTACACGGTTATGTTGGCGGCTCGATACATCAGTGGCGAGGACCGTTAAGCCGTCGGGAAGAGTCTGGAGCGGGTGATGGGAATCGAACCCACGCTCTCAGCTTGGGAAGCTGATGTTCTACCATTGAACTACACCCGCGGGAGCGGCACTTTCAAGTGCGCGGGCGCATTCTAGCAGGTTGCAATATCTACCTCCGCTGGCGACAGACGATCTGGAATAATTGCACTCGACGATGACAATAGCCCTGGGAATCTGAGTCGCCGCATATTTCAGCCTGGATGATTTAGTGTAAGATTCCCAACGGTCGGATTTGGGCCCTGCGGCGACCCCCGTGCTTTCCTAGGGTTTCTTCGTAAAATCAAGGGCTTGTCCAAATTACGGTGTCCCGACTCATCAGGTGAGGAAAGCGAGGGCATGGGAAACAAGCAGGCAATAATTGTAGTCGTGGATGACAGTCCTGCCATGAAGACGGTGTTTGAACGCGGCACCGAGAATCTGGGGGTGGATTTGCGGCTGTTTCAATCCGCTGATGAATCCTGGGATTACCTGGAGCACCATCAGCCTGCCCTGTTGTTTCTCAACATCAAGATGCCCGGGCGCGATGGCCTGACCTTTCTCAAGGACCTGCGTGAGCTACCCCTTCACAAAGACACGCGTGTTGTTATGATCAGTTCCAAGGACTACGCTCAGGACCGGACTGTGGCGAGCTCGCTCGGTGCCTTGGAATTCATTACCAAGCCCACCCCTATCCGGACCATTACTGACGTTATCCAAAAGTACCTGAAGGTCGATCCTGCCTGACGTCATCCCGACGTTGCGCGGGCATCGCGGGAACCAAATGTGAGCAGGGCCTACCTCCGATTCTGGGGCGTGCGTGGATCATATAGCGCGCCGTTCGATACGCACTTGGGCGTCGGTGGCAATACGTCATGCGTTGAGATCCGTGTTGACGATCATATTTTGTTGTGTGACGCCGGCACCGGCATCATTCCATTCGGCAACGAACTCATGCGGCAGGCGGCCAAACAGCCCGCGGTCAAGGATCTGTTGATCATACTGACCCATTACCACTGGGATCACATCTGCGGACTGCCGTTTTTCGTACCGGCATTTATCCCGAACTGGAATCTCACTTTCTTCGGCCCGGGCCATAGCCGGCGCGACATTGAAGAACATGTGTCGGCGCAAATGCGGGCGCCGTACTTCCCGGTAGGTACCGAGACCTGGCTCGCCAATGTGCGCTATCTGGACCCGCCGAAAAACCAAAAACTGGATTGGGGTCCGATTTCATTCTCGTACAGCAGCGTACATCACCCAGGGACCACCTACGGTTACCGCATCAATGTCAACGGCAAGACCGTGCTGTATATCTCGGATAACGAATGCCTGTTTCTGGACAAAACCATCCGCCAGAAATACGGCGAGTTCACTGCCGAGGAACAAGCGTTGTTGTCGGACATGCAGAAAGAAGAATATGAGGCTGAGATCAAGCTAATCGAAGGTGCGGATATCCTGATCCACGACGCCCAGTACTCCCTTGAGGATTACCGCACGAAGCGCGGCTGGGGACATTCCTGTTATATAGATACGGTGAATACAGCCATAGATGCCGGCGTGAAACAACTGTATCTTTACCACCATGATCCGAATTACGACGATCAGGTCATTGCCAAGATATTTGAACACTGCCAAACCATTATCAAGGAACGCAATTCCTCGCTGGAATGCCATATTGCCCGGGAGGGCATGATTGTAGATTTGTCCTGATGCGCGAACTAAGCGGTTCGCAAACCCGACTTCCTGCATGCACGTAGTCATCAACGGTAATCCGTCTTCCCTGGAGCATGTGCATACGGTGGCGGAACTGATTGCGCAAATGCAGCTGGAAGGACGCATCGCCATCGAAATCAACCAGCAGATCGTGCCGCGCAGCCGTTTCGACTCGCACCCGCTCCATGAAGGCGATGTCATTGAAGTAGTACATGCGGTGGGTGGCGGATAACAGCGGGACGCGCAAAGTGAACGACAAGACTGACAATCTGGTAATTGACGGCAAGGCCTATGTGAGCCGCCTGCTGGTGGGCACGGGCAAGTATCAGGACATGGAACAGACACGCGCGGCCATCGAGGCCAGCGGTGCGCAAATTGTCACCATGGCGATTCGCCGCACCAATCTGGGCCAGAAAGCGGGCGAACCCAACCTGCTGGATTACCTCTCGCCAAAGCGCTTCACGCTATTACCCAATAGCGCCGGATGCTATGACGCGGATTCCGCTGTGCGCACCTGCAGGCTGGGGCGCGAATTGCTGGATGGCGCCCCCTTGGTAAAACTGGAAGTCCTTGGCGACGAAAAAACCCTGTACCCGGATGTGCCTGAAACCCTGAAAGCGGCGCAGATTCTCATCGCGGATGGATTCAAGGTCATGGTTTACACCAATGATGATCCGATCATGGCGCGACGCTTTGAGCAAATGGGTTGCGTGGCGGTGATGCCCCTGGCGGCACCCATCGGCTCCGGCCTGGGCATTCGCAATCCGTACAACATTCGCACCATTGTGGAGAATGCCAAAGTGCCGATCCTGGTGGATGCCGGCGTCGGCACGGCGTCGGACGCCGCCATTGCCATGGAGCTGGGTTGTGACGGTGTGCTCATGAACACCGCCATTGCGGAGGCGCGTAACCCGGTGCTGATGGCTTCCGCCATGCGTAAGGCCATCGAGGCCGGTCGCGAGGCCTATCTGGCCGGGCGCATGCCGCGCCGTGCTTACGCCAGCGCATCTTCACCCATAGACGGTACGTTTTTTTCCTGACACACCCATGGCCATTCCGGGACTCTCCGGCGGGCCGCGCGACTCCATCCGGAGCTATGAACTGCGTCAGGGCCGGCTCACGGTCGGCCAGCGGCGCGCACTGGAACAACATTGGGAATCCTTTGGCGTCACGACCGCCGCGGGTGTGCTCGGTCTGGATGAAATATTTGGCCGCCGGGCGCCTCGTGTGCTGGATATCGGCTCCGGCATGGGCGATACCATCGCAACTCTGACGGAACAACATCCAGAAAATGATTATCTGGCGCTGGAAGTCCATCTGCCCGGTGTCGGCGCCCTGATCCGTCACGCCGCCGAAAAGGAACTGCGCAACTTGCGCATCCTGCGCGCGGATGCCAAAGATGTTGTTGGCGCACGCCTGCCGCTGGACTCACTGGACGAAGTGTGGATTTTTTTTCCGGACCCCTGGGTCAAACAGCGTCAGCGCAAGCGACGGCTGGTGAATCCGGAATTTGTCCAGGCGCTGGCGCGGCGCCTGAAACCAAACGCACGCCTGTTTCTGGCCACGGACTGGCTGGAACTGGCCGGCCACATGCTGACTGTTTGTGATCAGGAGTCGCTGTTAACCAATCTTGCCGGGCGCGGAAATTTCGCGCCGCGTCCCGCGTGGCGACCACTCACCAAGTTTGAACAACGCGGCCTGCGCCTGGGCCATGCAGTTCTGGATTTGATCTACGCCCGCGCCTGCCCAACCGGCAGCAGGGACGCAAACGCCCCAACCGACGGAAATTCCAGCCCCAGCCTGGGCGGAGACTTGCTGTCCGGTTGTTGAATCGCCAGCAAATGGCGCACACCAAAGGTGGCCGCGGCCCGCAGCACATCCTGGTTATCATCCAGCAGCAGCGTCCGCTCCGGATTAAACTCCTGCCGGGCCCGCAGCGCACCCCAGAACGCCGGGTCTTCTTTCGGCAGGCCCAGACTGTGAGAAGAAATAATGGCGTCGAAATGCACACCGATACCGGTATGCGCCAGTTTCATATCCAGCAACTTCTGGTGCGCGTTGGTAACCAGCATGCGCCGCTTGCCCATGTCACCCACATGGCGCAGCAGTTCTACGGCCTGTGGGCGGATCTGGATCAAATGCTCAACGCCAGCCTTGAGCGCCAGAATATCCAGCCCCAGTTCCGCGGACCAATAATCCAGGCAATACCACGACAGTGTGCCCTTGCGTTGTTGCAAGCGTGGCAACAGCTCCGCCCGGGCCGCCTGTGGATCCAGGCCATTGTGTATGGCCCATTTGTCCGGCAAATATTCATGCCAGAAATAATTGTCGTAATGTAAATCCAGCAGAGTGCCATCCATGTCGAATAACACGGTATCAACGGCGTTCCAGTCAATCACGGCAGCGCTCCGGCACACGAGGTGTGTCGGGTAGAATACCCGCACCATGGACAACAAGACAGACACGGAAGTGCTGGAAAAATGGACTGGCGTGGCGACCGGAATCGCAGAACAGGCGGCCCGCCGGATCATGGAAATCTACGCCGCGGATATAGCGGTGACCAGTAAGGATGATCACTCGCCGCTGACTGAGGCGGACCTGGCCGCGCATAGGCTCATCTGCTCGCAGTTGCAGGATCTGACCCCTGACATCCCCATTCTTTCCGAGGAATCCGCCGGCGTGGCATTCAGTGAGCGAGCACACTGGCAGCGCTTCTGGCTGGTGGATCCCCTGGATGGCACCAAAGAGTTCATTCATCGCAACGGCCAGTTCACCGTCAACATCGCGCTGATTGAAGACCAGCGCCCGGTGCTGGGCGTGGTCCAGGTGCCGGCCCAGGACTTGTGCTATTTCGCCTGGGAACATGGCGGCGCATTTCGTCGGGATCCCGCCGGAGACATCACGGAGATTCATACCCGCCGCACTCGAAGCGACCAACTGGTGCTCGCCGGCAGCCGTTCCCACGGATCCCCGGAACAGGAGCGCTTCTTCCAGGCTCTGGGTGAGAACGTGGAGATCATTGCCATGGGCAGCTCACTCAAGTTCTGTATGGTGGCGGAAGGCAAAGTGGATCTCTACCCGCGCTTCGGCCCAACCTCTGAGTGGGACACGGCGGCCGCACACTGCGTGGTGGAACAAGCTGGCGGTTTGGTGACCGGTGTTGATATGAAACCCTTGCGCTATAACACCCGCCCCACCTGGCTGAATCCACACTTCCTGGCTATTGGCGACCGGGAATTTCCCTGGCTGCCCTACCTGCAACGGGCCGGACTGGAGTCAAAAAAATAAATAACTTGTTGTTTTATATATATTTTATAGTGGACCAGAATTATTCCCTTTCTCCCTGCATCCAAACTCCGGTGCCACTGCATCTAACTGGCGAACACGTAATTTTACGCAACCCAACGCACCGAGGAGAGCAGTCATGAAAACCAACACTGAAACCGTTACCCGCGATGACCTCATGGGCATCACCATGGCCGTGCTGATGTTTATGCTGCAGGGATGTATGGTATTGGCCATGAGTACCGACTATCTGGTCGCCGCCGAAACCACCGCCATGCATGGCATGGTCATCGCCACCCACACGGAAAGCACCGGACCAAGCGGGCTGCCGGTCTGAGCAAGCGCACCCCTCAAGCCAATGACAAACTGGAGATCCAGACCATGAAACTTTTCATTGAATCCATCATTCTCTGCGCCGCGCTGCTGCTCGGCCAGGCGGCGGCCCAGACCGATGAGACCGCGGTCGCGCCGGCGGCGCCAGTCGCGCCATCCGCCCCTGCTGCGGACGAAAACAAGGATCTGCATATAAAGATTGATTTGAAAGCCACCGAATCCGACGACACTGGCGACAGCGCGCTGATATCCATTGATACTGAAGTGGACGCGGATGAAAACGACGGGCCTGTGGGTCGGGCTGTCCGCAAAGGGGTGGCGGAGATGCTGGAGGAACACCTGCTGGATCGGGAATCCCTGAGCGATGAAGACCGCGCGGAAGTCCGCGAGGCCATTGCCGAACTGCGTAGCGAAACCGGGGAATCCAAAGACGCCGGCACCACCAGCAAGGACCAGGGGCGCTCGATCATCATCGGCGCTGGCGACCATAGTAACG
>JAYUHG010000362.1:0-3037 GCA_043767195.1 Gammaproteobacteria bacterium
CTGCCCGGATTAGAACATCAACTGCCAATACCCCACATCCACCCAATGCTCGAATTTCCATCCCGGCTCGGCCAGGTGTCCGACCTTGGTGAAGCCGCATTTTTCATGTAATGCGACACTGGCCTGGTTCGGCAACGCGATCACACCAATAGCAGTGTGCAGACCGCGTTGCCGCAGGTCATCCAGCAATGCGCGATAGAGTTTTTCACCCAGGCCCTGTCCGGCAAACCGCGACTCCAGATAGATAGTCGTCTCAACGGCATGGCGGTAGGCGGTCCGATCCCGCCACGGCGACGCATAGGCGTAGCCAATGACCTGCCCGCCCTGTTCCAGGACCACCCATGGCAGGCGGGGAATAATGGCCTTGATCCTGCGGGCCATTTCCGCGGGCTTGATCGGGTGTTCTTCGAAAGTGATGACGGTGCCGGTGATGTAAGGATTGTAAATGGCGGCGATGGCGCGGGCGTCGTCCAACGTCGCAGGGCGGATGCCGTTGCCGGGTGGGAGGTGACGTCTGGAACTGAGACCCATAAAGGAACGTAGCTCCAAAAAACCGTCGCTCGTGAAACGTGAAGCGTATTTCGCAAAACCTAAAGACAGTCGCTCAGGACTCCTGCCGCATCGCATCTTGCGCTTTACGCTTCACGAAATACGCTTCACAGTTTACGCACGAAGCCCGAGCAACCCCCTGGAGACATTCATCCCTCCACAATCTGCCACGACCCATCCTGCTGCCGGCACGCATTAGCCTGAATGTTCTCGCGCTGGCCATCCACGGTGATGGTCTGGGTGAAATTTCGGCACGGCAATCCGCTCTGGGAGATATAGGTCTCGGTCGGTGTGACACTGCCGGAGGCGCCAGTATCCGGATTAACCCAGGCTGCGGTGCCGCCGCTGGGTTTGTATTCCAGGGTGCTTTGCGTGGTGTCGTAGTGATATTCCTGATCCTCGCAACTAAGCCGGTTGCCGATGCGGTTGCCCATGTAGCCGCCCGCCAGGACACCGGCGCCGATAGCGACTTTGCGACCGTCACCACCACCGATTTGTGATCCAATCAGCCCGCCCAAGGCTGCGCCCACAAGGGTGCCCATGACTTCCTCGCCACTGGTGCCGGAGCGATCACACTCGGCCCAGGTTTGCGGCGCCAGGAGCAGAGATGACAGGAACAGCACGAGTACGCGGTGTTTGAATTTCATGACAGGCTCCCAGGCATGCGCCAAATTGAGTGTTTCTGCTTCGACCCGGATTGGGCCGGGAAGATTCCGATTATTCTAGCAGTATGGGACTAAATCCATTTAGTAGCCCCCACCAGAATCCCATCCTCATCGGCATAGGCCCAGGCGCCGGGCTGAAACGTAACTCCATGAAATGTCACAGGTATATCGCGCTGGCCATCGCCACGCTTCACGCTCTTGCGCGGATTCGTACCCAGGGCCTGAACACCAAAATCCATCCGCCCCAGCTCCACGGAATCACGAATACAGCCGTAGACAATGACCCCGGCCCAGCCGTTGTCCCGCCCTAACTCCCCCAGTTTGTCCCCCACCAGCGCGCAGCGCAGTGACCCGTCCCCGTCCACCACCAACACGCGACCGCCACCGGGCTGCTCCAACGCACCGCGCACCAATGCATTGTCCTCAAATAACTTCAATGTAGTGATCGGCCCAGCAAAGCGCTTGCGCCCACCGAAATTCACAAACCCCGGCAAAACAACTTGCACCTCGTTTTCGTGGGCGTCGTATAGGTCTGCTGTGGAAAAGGTCATTGGATTCTCCAATCGTATCTCGTATCTCGTGAAGCGTGAAGCGTATCTCGCAAGCTTGCGCCGCGGCAGTGGGTTGATCTTGCGAAATACGCTTCACGCTTCACGTCCCACGCTTCACGATTATTTAGTAATTTCTCCATACCACTCCGGGCGCCGATCCGCGAACCGATCACACAGCGGCGTAATGTGCTTGTCCCGCGCCTGGGCCGGATCAATTTCCATCACAAACAACTCACTGCTCTGTGACAGTCCGCGATGCAGGCGCTTGCCGTTAGGACCTGCGATCTGGCTTTTGCCGGTGAATCTGAGCTTGCCCTGCGGGCGTGAGTCAGTGCCATAACGATTGGCGGTGACCGCAAACACGCCATTCTCAAGACAGCGCGTCAACATCGCGTCCTGACAGAAGGACAACACCAGATTGGCGGGCTGGCAGATAATATCCGCTCCCTGTAAAGCCAAAATCCGCGCCACTTCCGGAAACGCCCAGTCGTAACAGACCATCATGCCAATGCGCGCGCCGGGGATGCTTAACACCTTTAATGGAACGTCGCCCGGGTCAAACCAGTGCTGCTCCTCGTGGAACAGATGCAGCTTGCGATAGATGTGCAACACACCGTCCGGCCCGATGAGCGCCGCGCTGTTGTAACAACGCTCACCACGCCGCTCCGCAAAACCGGTGACAATGTAAAAGCGCTGCTCCCGGCACAGGGCCTTCAACGCCTCGAACACCACTGAATCATCCGGATCCTCCGCCATGCGATGGGCCTCGGCCCGATCCCGGAAGTAATAGCCGGTAAACGCCAGTTCCGGCAGAACGATGAGGTCGGCCTCGGCTTCACGCAAAGCCGTAGTGATGGTGAGCAGGTTTTGGGAAATGCGCCCGAAGTGGGGGCGGAATTGAAAGTAACCGAGGCGCATGGAAAAATCAGCTACAAGCAACAAGCCACAAGCAACAAGGGGGAACACCTGAGTTTCAGGAAGCCGTACTGGCCGAGAAACGCGCGGGCGATAGTTGTTACCTGGGTCATTCCTGTTTTCCTTGTAGCTTGTGGCTTGTTGCTTGTAGCTGCCTTATTGCTTCTTAGGCCTCTTCCACCCCTTCACCCCCCGCTGCTCCACCCGGCTGACAGCCAGGGAACCCGCTTCCACATCCCGCGTCACCGTAGTACCGGCGCCGATGGTGGCGCCGGCGCCGATGCGGACCGGGGCGACTAATTGGGTGTCCGAACCTACGAATACATCGTCACCGATAATGGTCTTGTGTTTATTGGC
>JAYUHG010000363.1:0-3035 GCA_043767195.1 Gammaproteobacteria bacterium
CTCCTCACTTGCGCGCAGGGCTTCTTGCAAAGATTCTTGCTCGCCGTTCACGACATAGTTTGATGATCGGCCCTGGATCAAGGCGTACGCCGTTGCGAAAACACACATAGGGGATGGACACTAATAATGTGCGTTCATCTATCAGCTTCTCAAAATTTTGCGCCGGGATATGCAGGCCGGACTCATCCGCACTGGCCCGCACCACTCGCGCGCCGCGCCGCGACTGCGCCAGCCAGATTTGCGATGTGGTGGGAAAATCGAAATCCGTAACCACCACGGTGTTGCGCGCACCGGTAAAATCCAGCGCCGAGGCGAGGCTGTTGACGGAATCGCTGACCGAGGCCGAGACGGACATCTCATCGGTATCGCAACCCAGCAGCCGCGCCAACAGCCCGCGCGTCCGCTCCAATTGCCAGACCCAGTGATCCCAGTCACAGCCCAGATTCACCCGGGCGTCCAGATAGGACTCAATGGCCGCCTTGACCTCCAGGCACAGAGCGCCATAGGAGCCACTGTTCAGATAAGTGCGACTGCCAAAAACGGGAAAGTCCTTGCGCAGTCGCGCGGAAATATTTGACTTGCTCATGGTCGCCATCAGTAATTGACCGCGGGACTGCCAGACGGATAAAACGCCCCCATCAGGCGCATACCAGTAACGGAGGTGCATTCCAACGAATGGACCTGTTTCCGCGGCAAAAAAATGATATCGCCGGGCGCCACCGCGGCGCGCGCGGTCTCGGTCCACATGTAGCCTTCGCCGGAAAGGATCATGATTGCCTCTTCGTAGAGATGGCGATGGGCCGCCGCGCGGGAACAGGGAACTTCGCCAATAAACTGCGTGACCTCAAGCGAACCGTTCTCGTCACCGTTCAACACTTGGTAGAAACGATCCGCCATGGGTTCACGCTTGGCAGGATCCACACCGAAGACACGCTCGGGAATGGCAGTGTCAAAGTTCTCCGGCATTGCGTCCAACCACTGGGGCGCTTCGCATTGCGGGCAGGCGGTGAGCAACAGAGTTACCGGCGATTTACCCGCATTGGACACCGTACACGCTTCGCCCTTGCTTATGAAAATTCCGGACTCCGCCCGCGCATGAAATCCCCGCCCTGAGATATTGAAGTCCGCTTCGCCGGCGGGCAGGAACAACACCACCTCGCTGCCAGGGAAACTGAGAACGCCGGTCGTTCCCGGATCCACCACCATGCACCACTGGGAAATAAAGTGCGCGCCATCCGCCGCGCTGATCACCGGGCCGAGGCGCGCATTGCCATGCCGCGGCAGGGAATCCGCGTCCACGGTGCATACATAGCAGCCACCATTGAGATCGGACTTGCCCGTGCGCCCAGCGCCGCGGGGTGTCAACGGAATACTGGCCGAAGCCTGGATCTCATCGGCACTGGCCTCTTCGTATTTTTCCGCCAGCGCATTGTGGGCACCGTCGCAAAACGGCGCGCGCCCGGTCTGTTTGCAACCGCACAACACCGCCTCACGATCCGCGTCGGCGGTAAAGCGCACTGGTTCAATGCCGGTGCCGGCATGGGAACCGTCGCAAAAGGGCTGGCGGGCGCTACGACCGCAGGCACACCAGGAATAGGCACGACCGGCCTTCAATTCGACAAAAAAGGGCTTGCGGCTGGCTACCACGGCTTTGGTCATTTTTCGATCACCGGACTAGAATGTGGAAACTGTGAGATTCTGTAAAAGTCCTTGCGCTCAGTACAGGCGCTAATTAGGGTTCAAGCCCTAGCAGATTCGGAACTCTCCATGGCCACGCGCAAAACCCAATCCCGCATTCTGGATGCCGCCATCGCCCTGTTTAATGAGCACGGGACCGCCGCCGTGTCCACGAACCGTATCGCCGAGACTTGCGGCATCAGCAAGGGCAATCTGCATTATCACTTCAAGACCAAGCAGGAAATCGTATTAGTCATTTTCCAGCGTATTGTCGCGGAAATGGATGCCGGCTGGTATCAGGATCACTTGCAACCCACCATTCGCCACATGGCCGAGATGTTTGCCCGGCAGGTTTTGCTGATTTACGAGTACCGGTTCTTTTATCGGGAAATGCCGGCCTTGCTGCGCAATGACGCGCTGTTGATGGAAAAGTATCGCCACAACCGGGAACGGCGGATGCTGGCGTTGCGGGAATTTTTTCTGGAACTGGATCGCGTCGGTGAACTGCAATTACGCGGTGATCGGCATCTGATTCGTTCGCTGGTCAATAGCACCTGGATCATCTCGGATAACTGGCTCAATTCGCTGGAATTCGCCGGTCAGACCCTGGATGAGGACTCCGTGCTGAATGGTTATCACCTGATCCAGGATATCTTGCGCCCGTATTTCGTTGGTGACCAGGACAGTATCGTTGCGGAATCACGGGCCGCCATCTCCCGGCACTTACGGCAACGTGGTGTCGTGGTGGAAAATTAACGAACCAGCGGTTACCGGCGCTTCTTTGCCCGTGGGTGCGCCTGATCGTAGACCTTTGCCAAGTGCTGAAAATCCAGATGGGTATACACCTGGGTGGTGCTGATATCGGCGTGACCCAATAATTCCTGCACCGCGCGCAGATCGCCGCTGGATTCCAGCATGTGCGTGGCGAAGGAATGTCGCAACATATGCGGGTGCACATGCACCGGCAGCTTCAGGCGCACCGCCCACTGACGCAGGCGTTGCTGGATGGAACGGGGGCTGATGCGCCGGCCCTGGGTGCTGACAAATAGAGCCGGTTCATCGGTATCGGAAAAATTGGCGCGCACCTTCAGCCATTTCCGCAATGCCTCCCGGGCATACCGGCCCACGGGGACACTGCGGGTCTTGTTCCCCTTGCCCACCACGGTGACGGTGTCATCGCTCCAGTCCAGACTGCTCAGATTCAGTCCCACGGTTTCGGCCAGGCGCAGACCGCTGGAATACATCAATTCAAGCAAAGCTCGATCCCGGATGGCCAGCGGGTCGTCGCTGCTGATGTTCATCAACTGCCCGGCCTGATCAACATCCAGGGCCTTGGGCAGGCGTCGCGGTGTCTTGGG
>JAYUHG010000364.1:0-3030 GCA_043767195.1 Gammaproteobacteria bacterium
TTCGCGCAGGATATCGGAGCGTGTCATGCGGCGGGAGCGGGCCTCCGACTCGATGTCGGCGAGAGTGCGGTCGTGGAGCTTGACGGTAATGGTGCGCAGCATCTGTTCAGCGTAATACGGTTCTGTCAAAATCGCAATACGTATGAATCGGGGCCGTGGTGCGGACCCCGGATACTGATCGCCGCTGCGTTCCATAGTCGCACCTCCAGGACCCCTGCCCCATGGCAAATCATCCACGCATCCAATCGTTCTGTCATTTGCCGAAAATGGGGACGTGCCTCGTGCCCGATGTACGGTACCGGTCCTTCGCAGTACACTTCTCCCCATGCAGTCCTATCTTTCCTCATTGCATGCCGCCGGGCAGATTCGTGTTATTGAGCGGGAAGTAGACCCCCGTTTCGAGTTGGCCGCTGTCACCCAGGCGGCGCAGCGGGAAGACGAACGCCTGACACTCTTTAACAATGTCAAAGGCACCCGCCTGCCCGTCATAACAAATGTTTATGGGAGCCGACGGCGGCTGTGCGAGATCGCTGGGGCCGCCGACGGGAATTTCTGCCGGCGCTGGGTGGAATTGGCCGATCAACTGGCCGCCCTGCCAGCCTCGCGCATGATCAAACCCGCAAGCCAGGCGCGGCGCATAACCAGCCGCCTCGGGGATCTACCGCTCATTACCTATTTCGAGAAGGATGGAGGGCCGTATTTTACTTCGGCCATCTACCTGGCCCGGCACCCGGACAGCGGCGTACACAATCTTTCTTTTCACCGCTCCCAGTACATTTCCGACCAGGAGCTGCGGGTGCGAATCGGGGACACCCATGATTTGAACAAGTATGTGTCCGTGGCCGAACAGCGCGGTGAATCCCTGCCGGCGGCTTTGCTCATCGGCGTCGCGCCAGAGATCTTCGTGGCGGCCTGCGCCTCGTTGCGCACTGAGGAGGACGAACTGGCCGCGGCCGCGCTAATGGGTGGATGTCCTATAAATACCGTTGCCTGCGAAACTATTGATTTGCAGGTACCGGCGGATACGCAAATTGTTGTAGAGGGTCGGTTTCTGGCCAAGGAGCGTCGCGCGGAGGGGCCGTTTGGGGAATTCATGGGGTATTACGTCCCGGTGGGCAAAAATCATGTCTTTGAAGTCAGCGCGGTGACACTGGCCGAGGGGGCGATATTCCATAGCTTGCTGTGTGGATCACCGGAGGATATGTATCCGTTGGATCTGGCTACAGCAGCGCGTATCTACCGGCATTTGCTGCTGCAAAAGGTCCCCGGCATTATCAATGTGGCCTGCTACCCGTTCATCATGAATACCGTGGTGCAGATCCGGCAGGAATACGCCGGTCATGGCCGCGATGTATTGCATGCGGTCATAGACGCCAACCGTGACTACAGCAAGACCTGCATGGTGGTGGATGAGGATGTGGATCTCTATAACCTCAACGACGTGTGGTGGGCTTATCTCACCCGTGGTCGTGCCGACAAGCGCGCCGAGATACTCCATGACATGCCCGGCTTTTACCGCGACCCGCACCAGGATCACTGGGGCCGGCTGCTCATTGATGCCACCAAACCTTTTCATCGACAGGCCGAGTTTGAACGCAAGCGCATCCCCGGCACGGGCGACATCCGGCTTGCAGACTACACCGGCTGACGGCCATGGCAGCACCCGCCTCGTTTGAATCCCGCTATTACCTGGGCGAGGCGTCGTTGCTGAAGCGCTGGTGGCGCGACCTGCGCATCGTCGCTAGCAGCGCGCGCTTTGTCTGGCTCTGGTTCACCATGGGTCGCGGGCTGCGGGCAAGACTGCGCGCAGCGGAACGTGACGGGCGCGTAATTTATATGGAAGAGCTGTTCGGCGTGGGGGATCAGAAATGAAAAAGGATTTCCCGCCTGCGCAATACGCCTATGCCTATCGTCAGGCGCCCGTCTCCGGCAATGTCATCAATGGTTTGGGTGAAACCACCCTACGCCGTGCGCGACCGGTGTTTCACGGCTCCGGCCTGCGTCGCATTGAATGGGAGCTACTGGAGCTGTTTTTTCTTATGACCATGCCATTCCGGCTGTTCTGGCCCGGGGTCATATCGCGCTGGATTTTACGCAAGGGTAATGGCCCGCTGAATCCGGTGCGTACGCCGGTAAGCGATGAGGTAGCGCTGGCTTCTGAGATAAAAAAACTCGCGCTGAAACTGGGTGCCGGCGCAGTGGGCATTTCCCGCGTCACCAACAAGGCGCTGTACGAGGGTTATGAGACGCCATTCAAATACGCCATATCCATCGCCTATCCCATGGATTATCAGGAGATGGAGCAGGTCACAAAACCCCGCGGCGGCATCGAGACCATGCGCTGCTACATTGAGATCGCGAAGATTGCCGTGGCGGTAGCGGAGCATATCCGCGGGTTGGGCTGGCCAGCCTGTTCCTACAGTGAAAGTTCAGACGTGCTGCATATCCCGCAGGCCATTGAGAGCGGCATTGGTGAGCTGGGCAAGCATGGTTCTTTGATTAACCGGGAACTGGGTTCCAACTTCCGGCTCGCCACTGTCCTCACGGATTTACCCTTGGCCTTGGATCATCCGGTGGACATTGCCGTGGACGATCTGTGCCTGAATTGTCAGCGTTGCACCGTGGATTGTCCGGCGGATGCCATCAGCGATACCAAGCAGCTCGTGCGCGGCGTGGAAAAGTGGTACGTGGATTTCGACAAGTGCATCCCCTACTTCGTCAAAACCTTTGGTTGCGGGATCTGCATCCAGGTCTGCCCGTGGAGTATGCCGGGGCGCGGACCGTCGTTATCGGAGAAGTTGCTCGCCAAGCGCTGATTTTGGAATATTGTCGCCCCGGCGCAAGCCGGGGCCCAGAGATTTCCGCGCTGGTCCCCGGCTTGCGCCGGGGCGACAGAAGTTGAACAGCCTCACCCGACCAAGCTGTAGACCAGCACACTCCCCAGCGCCACCGGCGCCACATAGCGCACACCTAAGTTCCAGAGCTTGAATCCGATCACATTGTCCAGGCCAATTTCCGCGCGCAATGTTT
>JAYUHG010000365.1:0-7151 GCA_043767195.1 Gammaproteobacteria bacterium
GCCTTGTTCAATACCACATGATAGGGATAGCCGGCCTCTTGCAACCAGCCCAGCAGATCCTGATCCGAGCCTTTGAATGGGTGGCGCACATCCATAACCACCACCACACCCGCCAGAGAGCGGCGTTGGGCCAGATAGTCTGACAGGAATTCACCCCAGGCCTGCTTTTGGGCCTGGGACACTTTGGCATAGCCATAGCCGGGCAAGTCCACCAGCCGCGCGCCGGGTTGAACCTGAAAAAAATTGAGTTCACGGGTGCGTCCCGGAGTCCGGCTGACGCGCACCAGGCGCTTATGCCCCACCAGCGCGTTAATGATGCTGGACTTGCCCACATTGGAGCGACCGGCAAAGGCCACTTCACGCCCGTCATCCTCGGGCAGATGCTCCAATCCGGGGGCGCCGCGGAGAAACTCGGTGGCATTAAATGGATTTGCACTCATCCATGCAATTCTCACGGTTTTTTCGATAAGATGCTGACCTCGGCCAAAATAAATATTCGAACCACCTGGAAATCCGTATGAGACTGAAATCCATCACCACCGCCTTAATCCTTATTGCTGTCATGAATCCAGTTACGGGCCAGGAGACCGACGGCGACCCGGCGGCTGGCAAAGAGAAAGCACAGATCTGTGCCGCCTGCCACGGACCGGACGGTAACAGCGTCAATCCGGTATGGCCGAGCCTGGCCGGCCAAAGTGCCGAGTATCTGCGCAAGCAAATGCAGGATTTTCGCGAGAAGGCCAGAAATAACGACCAGATGTCGCCCATGGCGGCAAATCTTTCCGATACCGACATTACGGATCTGGCGGCGTATTACTCCAGTCAGACCGGTAAAGTCGGCGCCACGGACCCGGCCAGGCTGGAGAAAGGCGCGCGTATCTATCGCGCCGGCAATACCGCCACCGGCTTGCCTGCCTGCATGGCCTGTCATGGACCCACCGGCGCCGGCAATCCGGCCGCAATATATCCGGCGCTGGGCGGTCAACACGCCGATTACACGGTGTTGCAGTTGAAGGCGTTCAAATCCGAGGATCGCGCCAATGACAAGGACTCCGTCATGCGCGACATCGCCTCCAAAATGAGCAATGCCGATATCAAGGCCGTGGCCAGCTACATGCAAGGTTTGCACTGAACCCCTGCGCCCCGGCTCACTCTAACTACCCTGAAACCTGCAATACCGGCGGCAAAATCCCGCCGATTTCCCCGGCAGCTTCATATCCCATATAAGGAAACCCACCCATGAGTCGCGTGATTAAAAAATTACTATCCGGATTGTTACTGCTGGGCGTCAGCACGTTTGCGGCCCAGGCCCAGGAGCAGTCCTATCAAAGCGTCAATCCCCAGCAACCGACCATGGCGCAGCCTGGCAAGATCGAAGTGCTGGAGTTTTTCTGGTACGGCTGCCCGCATTGCTACAGCATGGAGTCCCATGTGGAGAAGTGGCTGGAGACCAAGGCCGCGGACGTGGAATTCATTCGCCTGCCGGCAGTGCTGAACAAGGTCTGGATGGCCCATGCGCGGGCGTATTACACCGCGCAAAAACTGGACGTGCTCAACCAGATACACCGCCCGCTGTTTGATGCCATGCATAAGGAGAAGCGCAAGATCATGTCCGAGGATGAACTGCGGGATTTCTTCGTCGAGAAGGGCGTCAAGGCCGAGGATTTCACCCGCACCTTCACTTCTCATGAGGTAGAGATCCGCGTCAAACAGGCCTATGTGCTGGCGCAGAACTATCGCCTCACCGGTGTCCCCGCGTTCATCGTCAACGGCAAATACGCCACCAGCGGCCAGCTCGCCGGTACCTACGAAAACATTGTCATCACTATTAACACTCTGATTGACATGGAGCGCGGGGAAGCAGCCGCGGCAGCCGCTGCTGCCCCGACACCCGCGCCGGCAAATTAATTTGGACCCGCGCCCAGAATAGCCGGGCGGCGACCCAATCCGCTCCCCGCGGATTGGTCGAACCTCTGGTGTTTATCGGTCAGAGGTTCGAATGACCGTGTTTCGCAAATGGCGCGCCCTAGAGGATTCGAACCTCTGACCTTTAGCGTCGGAGGCTAACGCTCTATCCAGCTGAGCTAAGGGCGCATAAGGGTTGCTTAAGTTACAGATTCTCGCGCCGCGCCACAATGCTCACCCATTTCCGGACCTGCGGGCACCCGTTATAATGCGGCTCGCTAACCATCCGCACCCAGGGGACTCCAGTGATGAGCGCAGAACAAGAAAAGGACCAGATTTTTTTCCGTAACTATTCCATCATCATCGCGTTGATCGTCGTGGCCATGGGCATGTTCTTTGTCATTGCCCAGATGGTCGGCGGATCGGAAGATGAGCGTGCCGCCGAACGCGCCGCGCAGACGGATAAAGTTACCCAGCCGGCAGGCCAGGTGAATGTTGCCGGAGAGACGCCGGCGGCACCGGAACCGGCTCCTGCCAGTGCGGGGGATGCCGCCGCGGCACCGGCGGAAGCGGTTGCCGGGGCTGGCGCCGCCACCGGCGCTGATGCGGGCAAACAAACCTACGACGGATTATGCTTTTCCTGTCACGGGAACGGGCTGGCGGCCATGATCCCGCAGTTCGGCGACAAGGCGGCCTGGGAACCACGCATCGCTCAGGGCATTGAGGTTCTATACACCCATTCCATTGCCGGCTTTCAAGGTGCATCCCCAATGCCCATGCCAGCCAAAGGCGGCAACCCCGCGCTGAGCGATGATCAGGTCAAGGCGGCCGTGGATTACATGGTGAGCAGCGCGAAGTAAAAGGAATCTAAGTAAACTCTGAATAAGTCCATCCTGGACTTTTCAGAGGACGGAAAGCAAAAAACGTGGTTTTTGCTTTCCTCACATTTTCAATGACTTGAAAGTCATTGAAAATGGCGGTGCATCCCTGCACCGCGGAACCTCTGAACTTGTTCAGAGGTTCCCTAAATCACCCATAAAAAGAAGGAGGGCTTGCCCTCCTGCTTTATTCGTTTAACAAAACCAGCGACCACCACGGTACTTTCGCAACTATCTGTCAGGCAGCTTCAAGATTGGCATAGGCAATCACCAGCCACTTGCTGCCGGCGCCGGCAAAATTCACCTGAATGCGCGCATTGGCGCCATAACCTTCCACACCCAGCACGACACCTTCGCCGAAGCGCGTGTGCTGCACCCGCTGACCGAGACGAAACCCGCCATTGCCGGTTTTCTCGGTGTCCCGCGGCGCGGCGCGGTTGAATGCCGGCTGGCTGACGCTGCCACCCAAACGCACCTCGGCCAATAATTCCGTGGGTAATTCGGACAAAAAGCGCGAGGGTCGCGGATAGTATTCCGTGCCATGCATACGCCGGTGCTGAGAATAGGTCAGGGTCAACATGCGCTGGGCCCGGGTGATGCCTACATAACAAAGCCGCCGCTCCTCTTCCAATTGCGCGGCGTCCTGATTACTGCGCTGGTGGGGAAACAACCCTTCTTCCAGTCCCACCAGAAATACATTACCGAATTCCAGACCCTTGGCGGAATGCAGCGTCATCAACTGTACGCAATCGGTATTGGGGCCGGCCTGGGCTTCGCCGGCCTCCAGGGCCGCGTGGGCGAGAAACGCCTGTAACGCCGACAACTCGCCATGCACTTCCGGATCAAGGCGAAAGTCCCGCGCCGCGGTCACCAGTTCTTCCAGATTTTCAATGCGGCTGATGCCCTTTTCGCCGCCCTCTTTTTGATAATGCGGGATCAGGCCGCTGCTTTGCACGGCCAGCTCCACCGCCGCTTCCAGACTGGCACCGGTAATGCCCGCACCCAAGCCGTGGATGAGCCGCAGAAAACCATCGAGAGAATTCAGGGCACGGGCCGGCAAACTTTTGTCGGCCATGGTGGTCAGCGCCGCCTGCCACAGTGAGACCTGATTGTTGCGCGCCTGGATGCGCAGGTGATCCACGGTACGATTACCGATGCCCCGCGCCGGCGTGTTCACCACACGCTCAAACGAAGCGTCATCGCCGCGCATGACCGCCAGCCGCACATAGGCCAGGGCATCCTTGATCTCGGCGCGCTCGTAAAAACGCATGCCGCCATAGACCCGGTAGGGAACACTGAGTTGCAACAAGGCTTCTTCCAGCAGGCGTGACTGAGCGCTGGTGCGATACAACACGGCGCAGTCGTCGTAACGCTGGCCACGCTGGTGGGCAGCCAGGATCCGATCCACCACGAATCGTGCCTCGTCCTGATCATTGAAGGCGCAATACAAATCAACCTTGTCGCCATCGGCGCCCGAGGTCCAGAGTTCCTTGCCCAGGCGCCCGGTATTGTTGCCGATGAGGGCATTGGCGGCCTTGAGGATGGTGCCGGTGGAGCGGTAATTCTGTTCCAGGCGCTGCAACACGGTGCCGGGCAGATCCCGCTGCATGCGCTGCATGTTTTCCACGCGCGCGCCGCGGAAACTGTATATGGACTGATCATCGTCACCCACGGCGAACAACGTGCCCCGATCACCCACCAACAGCCGCAGCCAGGCATATTGCAATGTATTGGTATCCTGAAACTCATCCACCAGCACATGCCGGAAACGCTGACGGTAATGCCCGAGCACACTCGGCTGATCCCGGAACAGTTCATGGGCGCGCAACAGCAACTCGGCGAAATCCACCAGACCGCCGCGTTCACAGGCCTCCTGGTAAGCGCGATAGATATTCACCATCTGGCGCAGGGACGGATCGCCGCGATCATCCAGGTGTTGCGGTCGCAACCCCTCTTCCTTCTGGCCGTTGATAAACCATTGGGCCTCGCGGGGTGGAAATTGCGCTTCATCCAGTTGCAGATTGCGAATCACTCGGCGCACGGTGCGTAGTTGATCATCACTGTCGAGAATTTGAAATGCCTCCGGTAATCCCGCTTCCTGCCAGTGAGAACGCAGCAGCCGATGGGCAATGCCGTGAAAGGTACCGACCCACATGCCGCCCAGGGGACGGCGCAACAGGGTTTCAATGCGGCCACGCATTTCCGCGGCCGCCTTATTGGTGAAAGTCACCGCCAGGATGCCGAAGGGTTGTGCCAGGCCGGTCTCGATGTACCAGGCAATGCGATGCACCAGCACCCGGGTCTTGCCGCTGCCGGCCCCGGCCAGCACCAGCAAGTTCCCTTCGGTGGCACTCACCGCCTCCCGTTGCGCGGCGTTGAGATTATCCAATACGGCGGTGACATCCATGGTCTGCATTCTAACAGGGAGACATTGCGCGCCCCGATTCAAATCCGGTCACGACCACGCCCTGTTAGAATACGCGCCCCTTCGCCGATACCCGGACATGAGCAACCAACTGAAAAAAGAAAATGTAGTCACAACGGATCCGCGCCAGACACTGCAATCAGTGTTGCAGGCAGCATCTGAATTTGGCGCCACCGCCGCCGAGGCCGATATGGGTATGGGCCACGGCCTGTCCGTAAGTGTGCGTCAGGGTGAACCGGAAAATGTGGAACACCAGCGCGACAAATCCCTGAGTCTCACGGTCTACATCGGCCAGCGTAAAGGCAGCGCCTCGAGTACGGACCTGAGTCCGAAAGCCATACGCGATATTGCGCTGTCCGCCTGCAACATCGCGCGCCACGGCAGCCCGGATCCCTGCGCCGGATTGCTGGATGCCGGGCTGCTGGCGCGGGAGATCCCGGATCTGGATTTGTTACATCCCTGGGAGATTCTTCCGGAACAGGCCATTGATTTGGCCATTGAGTGTGAGCGCGCGGCGCTTGCGGTAGATCGCCGCCTGACCAATTCCGATGGCGCATTGGTCAGCACCTATTCCGGCTCCCATTGGTATGCCAACAGCTATAACTTTATCGGTGGTTGGGATTGGTCCACCCACAGTATGGATTGCGCCGTGATCGGCGCGGACAGTTCCGGCATGCAGCGGGATGGCTGGTATACGAAACATCGCAACCCCGATCTGCTGGAATCAGCCCAGGCTGTGGGCAGACAGGCCGGGGAACGCACCGTGGCGCGGCTCGGAGCGCGCCGACTTTCCACCCGGCGCGCGCCGGTGATCTTCGAAGCACCGGTGGCCGGTGGCTTGTTCAGCTCCTTCATCGGCGCCATTTCCGGCGGCGCGTTGTATCGCAAGGCGTCGTTCCTGCTGGATCGCGCGGGCACGGAGGTTTTCGCGCCCAACATCCGCATCCATGAACAACCACACTTGCAGGGCGCCCTGGGCAGCGCGCCCTTTGATAATGACGGCATGGCCACAAGACCGCGCGATCTGATCCGCGCCGGTATCTTGCAGGGTTATGTGCTGGATGCCTACTCCGCGCGCAAACTGAATCTGGAGCCCACGGGTAATGGCGGTGGTGTCCACAATCTCACCGTGGAACCGGGCAATCAGAATTTACCGGCGCTGTTGCAGACCATGGGCACCGGCCTGCTGATCACCGATCTGATCGGATTCGGCGTCAATCAGGTCACCGGCGATTATTCCCGCGGCGTCTGCGGCTTCTGGGTGGAGAATGGCGCCATCGCGTATCCGGTGGAAGAGATCACCGTGGCCGGCAATCTGCTAGAGATGTACAAGAACATCATTGCCGTGGGCATGGACGTGGACTGGCGCGGCAATGTGCTCACCGGCTCGGTGCTGGTAGACGGACTTACCATCGCCGGAGAATGAGGGTGCGAGTTAACTGGTTAGCGCGGCTTGCCACAGTACTGAGTCTGTTGCTGGTAACACCCGGCGCACTGGCCGTGACACTGGCCGAGGCCCTCGCCGCGGCGGTCCAGTTACAACCGGGCGCGGAAGGCGCGGCCCAGGCCGCCCAGGCCAAGAGTCTGTTTGCCGCCGATCCATCCCTGAATCTGCAACACTTTAATGACGGCATCGGCAGTGATGACGGGGCGCGGGAATGGGAAGCCGGCATGGCGGCCCTGGGTGTGGTGCCGGAATGAGATCACGATTCTTGCCTGCCATGGCCGCGGTATGTTCTATTGCGGATTCATTCCCGGAGCGATCCCCAGCACCATGAGCGCAGTCCAAGCCAGCCGTACCCATAACGCCGGCGTTGCAACCCTGAACGACGTCATCCGTGCCGCCAACAGCATCATCCTCGGCAAGGAAGATGTGATCCGGCTGGCGCTGGCCTGCATGCTGGCCCGCGGCCATTTGTTGATCGAGGACTTGCCGGGAGTCG
>JAYUHG010000366.1:0-7148 GCA_043767195.1 Gammaproteobacteria bacterium
CGCAACGGCGCCGGCAAAACCACCTTGCTGCATACGTTGGCGGGATTGCGCACACCCCGGTCCGGCACGGTGTGCATGGATGATCGCGATTTATGTGAATGGGATCCCATGGCTTTGGCACGGCGCCGTGGCGTCCTGTTTCAGGACAGCAATGACACCTTCCCGGCCACGGTACTGGAGACGGTACTTACCGGGCGCCATCCTCATCTTTCCTTCTGGGCGCTGGAAAGCGCCGCGGATCAAGCCATGGCCGAGGCGGCGCTTGCGCAGGTAGAACTGGCAGCGGATGCGCATCGCCTGGTAAATACCCTGTCCGGCGGAGAACGGAGGCGCGTGGCCATCGCCACATTATTGGTGCAGTCCCCTACGATCTGGCTGCTGGACGAACCCAGCAATCATCTGGACCTGCGCCATCAGGTGGAGCTGCTGTCCCTGTTGGTGCAGCAAGCACGCCAAAATAACGGATTGCTGATGATGTCCCTGCATGACGTGAATCTGGCCCTGCGCTTCTGCACGCACGCGTTGTTAATGGTGGACGCGGACACGGTGATTGCCGGGCCGGTGGGCGAAGTCATCAACGGTGAGAATTTGCGCAAAGTGTATGGGTATCCGGTGAGGCGTGTGGGGGAGGGGGTTTGGGTAGCGGGGTAGCAGCTACAAGCAACAAGCTACAAGCAACAAGTGAAATCACTGGAGCATTTTCATTCCTCCTTGTTGCTTATAGCTTATAGCTTATAGCTGCCTCCAATCATCCCACACATCATCCCTACCCCCTCCAGCACCCGCAACGTGTGACGCTGGATCAACGCCGGTGGAATGAAATGCAGTTGTTGCTGCTGCACTGCTGGCAATTGGGGCCAATGACGCCATTCATCCAGCCATTCCGGGCGCGTATCGTCATTGCCGCTGGCAATGATCAGATCCGGGTTTGCGGCCAGCACTGACTCCACGGTTACCTGGCCCGCCAATGCCGGCAAATGGGAGAAGATATTTTCTCCTCCACACATCTGGATAATTTCACTGATCAAGTGTTGGCCACCCACGGTAAAGATGGGTTGCCCCCAAATCTGATAGAACACGCGCAGCGGATTTTGTCCCGGCGCAGGGCGCTGGAGTGTTTTTACCCGGGCCGCGAATGCATCGGCGCTGGTATTGGCCTCATGTTGCCGTCCGGTGACTTTGCCCAACACGCGCAGGGTGGATTCGATCTGCGCCAATGACACGGGCTCGGACACGAATACCGGCAGGTTCAACTCACGCAGGCGCGTGGCCAGGGCGCTGCCGTTACTGCTTTGCCAGACCAGCACCAGGTCCGGGTGCAGGGCAATGACGCGCTCCAGGTCAATGCTGGCGCTGTCCCCAACCCGGGGGATTTTTGTTGCGGCTTCGGGATAGTCGGCGCTCTGAACGGTGGCAACGATCTTATCGCTGGCGCCAATGGAGAACATTAGCTCAGTCAGGTGCGGCGCGAGGCTGACGATTCGGGTGACCGGTTGCGGTAATACCACGCGGAAACCGGTGTCATCTATTACTTCGATGCTTTCCGCGTGTGTCGTTAGCGACACGCATAGCAGCAGGCAGGCAGTTACCATCATTTTCAGCCGGTGAAAAAAGTCCGCTGCCGGAACATACCAGGTGTGCCCATGAGGGAGACCGGCCGGCTTTCTTGCCGCGCCCGTAAGGGAAACTTCAGGCTGAGTCATGACCCACTTGTGACGGGTTCGGATAAACCCATCAAGTTCAGGGAGAGGGAAGTTCCTGTTCAATCTGTGGTTGCGGCTGTGATTGAGGCTCCGCTGAAGTGGTTTTGCTTGCATCCACCGGCTCATCCTTGGCTGCATCTGTTTCCGGTTCTTCCGTGCCGGAACTTTCGGGCTTCTCTTTCTGCTGGGGAGTGTCATCGCCAATGAAGGGCAGTGCGTCAAACATCCGGCTGAATACGCCCGGCTGGTTTTTATCCAGTGGCACTTCCACGGATGCGGCGCGCGCCTCCAGGTCATCCGGTGACTTGCGCTCCCCCGGCACTATGTCTCCTTCCACATGGGTCAATTTGTCATCCTTGAAAAACAACTTAACGTGCCGTTGCTTGCGTGTATGCCCGCCTTTTGACTGGGTGAATAAGTAATCCCAGCGCTGCGCGTGGAATGGATCAGCGATGGCTGGTGTACCCATGATGAAACGGACCTGATTGCGATCCATTCCGGGGCGGAGCTTGTCAATCATCTCCTGCTCGATAACGTTGCCCTGCTGCACATCCACCCGATAGACGCCTGGCAGTTTGCGGTCGCCTTCGGTGCTGCACGCGGTGAGCGTCATGAACGCCAGGGACAAGGCGGACGCGAACAGAGTTTCGATTGTTGGGCGGGTAAATAGGTTCACGGTTATGACAAACTCGACTTTGAGAGCATCAAGTATACTGTAGTTTCACGCTGGTTAACCTACCCGGGGACGTCGTATGAGCGAAGCACAAAACCTGAAAAAAGCCGGTCTGAAAGCCACGGGTCCGCGCTTGCGCATCCTGGAGATTCTGGAACATTCCCAGCTCAAGCACATGAGCGCCGAAGATGTATACAAGGCACTGTTGGAAGGCGGTGAGGACGCCGGGTTGGCCACGGTATACCGGGTGTTGACGCAGTTTGAGGCTGCCGGACTGGTAGTACGCCACAATTTTGATTCCGGCCATTCAGTATTCGAGCTGAATCGCGGTACCCATCATGACCACATGGTATGCCTGAAGACCGGCAGGGTAATCGAATTCGAAAATGACGAGATCGAAGCCCTACAGCGGCGAATCGCCGCGGAGCATGGCTATGTGTTGGAGGATCACAGTTTGGTTTTGTATGTAAGACCAAAATAAAGCTACAAGCCACAAGCGGTAGCTCCGGAGCGGTTTCATTCCTCCTTGTAGCTTGTGGCTTGTAGCTTGTAGCTGCCTGTAGCTGGTCGCTGGTCGCTTGTAGCTGCATTTAACATCTCTTTAGCATGTGCCCGCGTTTGCTCTGATATCTTCAACCCTCCCAGCATTCTCGCGATTTCCCCCACGCGGCCATTTTTGTCCAATGCGCGCACTTCCGTGCGGGTGTTTTTGCGGGCGGTGGATTTTTCCACCTGGAAGTGATGTTCGCCCTGGGAGGCTACCTGGGGCAGGTGGGTGACGCACAGGACTTGGCGGCCACGGGCCAGTTTGCGCAATAGGTTGCCGACTATTTCGGCGACGCCGCCGCCGATGCCGGCGTCCACTTCATCGAAGATTAATGTCGCAATACCGCGTTCGCGGCTGCCGCTGACCTGAACCGCCAGACTGATGCGTGACAGTTCTCCGCCGGAAGCCACTTTGGTCATCGGGCGCAATGGCTGTCCGGGATTGGCGGTCACCATGAATTGCACGTCATCGCCGCCCCGGGGCGCGGGTGCGTCGTCGCCCGTGGCCGTGACATCAATACTGAATTCGGCGCCAGGCATCCCCATCTCCCGGATTTGCTTTTGTACCTTGGTGGACAGTGTTGTGGCGGCGGTGTTTCGTTTTCCATGCAGAACGATGGCGGCAGCCGCGTAGTCTTTCAGCGCGGCATCGCGCCGTGCGGTGAGCAGTGTTACGGACTCTTCGCTTTGTTCCAGTGCAGCCAGACGCTGTTCCAGTTGTTCACGCTGTGCGTGTAGCTCCGTCACCGGGACGCGGTGTTTGCGCGCCGCATCATGCAGTTCATCCAGCCGTTGCTCGACGGCGCGTAATTGCCCCGGATCCAGTTCCAGCCGATCCAGATATTGGCGCAAACCATCCACGGCTTCGCTGATTTGTATGGCGGCGGTGTCGAGCAGTTCCCGTAATCCGGAGAGGGAGGGATCAAAGCGCTGCAAATCCGCCAGATCCCGGGTGGCATTGCCGAGGCGGGTGTAGGAGGAATGTTCGGTCTCATACAGGGATGCCAGCACGGTTTGCAATACCTCCTGCAGCCGCGCGCCATTGGCCAGACGACGGTATTCCGCTTCCAGGCGTTCCGCCTCTCCCGGTTCCGGCTTCAGATCCCGAAGTTCATCTACCTGATAACGCAGCAGGGTCAGCTCGGCCTCGCGGTCCTTGCCAACACCGCTGATGTCAGCCAGCTTGTGTGTCGCATCAGCCCACTGTTTCCACGCTTGCTGCACGGTGGCCAGTTCCTTCCCATGACCACCGAACTCATCCAGCAGATCACGCTGGGCGGAAGATTTCTGTAATGACTGGTGCGCATGCTGGCCGTGGATGTCCACGAATAACTCGCCCACCTCGCGCAGGAACTGTAATGCCACCGGGCTGCCATTGATGAAGGCCTTGGAACGCCCATCCTGGCCGACCACGCGCCGGATGAGAATTTCACCGTCCCCGGGTTCCAGTTCCTGCTGCGCCAGCAGGGGGAGCAGATCGGGCACGTTCTGGCAGACAAAGGTGGCTGAAGCCTCCATGCGCTCGGCGCCGGCGCGGATCATGGCCGCGTCGGCGCGATCACCAAGCAAAAATCCCAGGGCTTCGATGAGGATGGACTTGCCGGCGCCGGTTTCACCGGTGAATACCGTCAAGCCCGGGTCGAAATCCAGATCCAGTTCCTCGACCACGGCAAAATTGCGCAGGTGCAAATGACGCAGCACGGTTTAACCCCAATTCAACTTGGCGCGCAGAATGCTGAAATGATCGTGATCCGGCGGGTGGATCAGTCGAATACTCCGTTCCTTCTTGTGAATCAGGACTCGATCATGGGTTTGCAGTTCGCAAATAATATCCCCGTCACAAGTCAAATGGGCGCGGTCAATCTCCGGCGTATCCACGACAATAGTAATGTGGCTGTCTCCGGCGATAACGATGGGGCGATTGCTCAAGGTATGCGGGCAAATGGGCACCAATACCAGCGCATCCAGGGCCGGGTGCAGGATGGGTCCGCCGCCGGACAGGGCATACGCCGTGGAGCCGGTGGGGGAGGATACGATCATGCCATCGGCGCGCTGGGTGTGGAGCAGGCGGTCATTGACGTAAGTCTCCAGTTTCACCAGTTTGGCGATATTCCATTTCTGGATGATCACATCATTAAAGGCGTCGCTCTCGGCCACCGTCGTCCCGGCGCGATCCACCCGGCAACGCAACTGGATGCGCTCATCTTCCACATATAGACCGTCCAGGATCTGGCCCAGTTTGACCTCCACGGAATCGGCGGATATGTCCGCCAGAAACCCGAGCCGGCCGCGATTGATGCCCAGTAGCGGCACATCGTGATCCGCCAGCAGCCGCGCCGCGCGCAGCATGGTGCCGTCGCCGCCAATGGTAATAGCCAGATCGCAGCCGCCGGGAAGGTGATGCGCGGGTGCCGTTTGCAGGCCGCTGTCCGGCAGCAATGTGGCGCAAAACTCGTCCAGCACGACGATAACGCCGCGTTTACCCAGAAACCGCACCACCGCGGCCACCGTCTCTTTGACCTCATAGGCCCGGCTGTTGGCGATCAGGAGGATGCGGTTGAATTTGCGATCTTTGCTCATGGCCCCGCAAATTAGCATGTCACCGGGGGAGCGCCAACCGCGTTCTTTGCACTCTGGGTGGGGGAGTGCTAAATTTCCCGGCACGGAAATTTTCTTTTCATTCCCATGTCCAGACCAAGTGCCGAGCCCATTGCTCTCAACGAACGCAGCCTGTTCCTGTTCAAGGCGCTGGTGGAGCACTTTATCCAGGATGGCCAGCCGGTAGGTTCGCGCACCCTGGCGCGGGACATCGGCCTGGACCTGAGTCCGGCCACCATACGCAATGTCATGGCGGATCTGGAACACCTCGGCTTGTTGCATTCTCCCCATACCTCCGCGGGACGAGTGCCCACGGCCCGGGGTTATCGTCTGTTTGTGGACAGCCTGCTGCGGGTCAACAAGCTGGACGAACAGGAGGTACAGCGCATTGCCCGGGACCTGGAGCCGGACCGGGACGTGCAGGCGCTGATGGCGCGCACCTCCGCCATGCTGTCGGAAATCACGCGGCTGGCGGGCATCGTTATGCTGCCGCGCCCGGTGCAGCAATCGTTGAAGCATATCGAGTTTGTCTCGCTGTCGGACAATCGCGTGTTGGTGATCCTGGTGGTCAATGATCGGGAAGTGCAAAATCGCATTATTCATACCGCGCGACCGTTCCAGCCGGCGGAGCTGCAACAGGCGGCCAATTTTCTCAATGCCAACTACATGGGCCGTGAGCTGCAAACCGTGAACGATGAGATCCTGCGCGATCTCAAACGCATGAAGGAAGATGTCAGCAATCTCATGCAGACCACCATTGAAATGGCCCAGCGCGCCTTTGAGACCGGCAGTGACGGCGGTGATTATGTTCTGTCCGGCCAGACCAATCTCATGGGTGCAGGCGACCTTACCGACATGGACAAGGTGCGCAAACTATTTGAGAGTTTCAACCGTAAACGGGACATACTGCACCTGATGGAGCAGGCGGTGCATGCCAGGGGCGTGCAGATTTTCATCGGCGAGGAGTCCGGTTACGAGGTGTTGGATAATTGCAGTGTGGTTACGTCTCCCTATGAAGTGGATGGGGAGATTCTGGGCGTCTTGGGTGTTATCGGCCCAACGCGCATGAACTACGAGCGCGTCATCCCGATCGTGGATATCACGGCGAAGATGCTGGGCTCAGCCTTGAATTCCCGCATCTGAATCCCCAACTTTCGGAACAGGCGGTTTCGACCGCCGGGAATCGTTATTGCCTGTATTTGTAATTCGAGGGGAAAAACATGAGTACACAGCAACCGGACGAGAACGCCGGCCAGATCCAGCCTGAGCCTGCGCCCAGCGATGGCAGCGGCGCGGAGCCGGCGGCAACCACGAACGAGTCCACGGCCCCTTCCACCGACCCGGTGGACGTGTTGCGGCAGGAGTTGGAGGACTTGCGGCAAAAACTCAACGAGGCCCAGGAGCGGGTGTTGCGCATCCAGGCGGACGCGGACAATCAGCGCAAGCGCCTGGCCCGGGATGTGGAGAACGCTCATAAGTACGGCACGGAGCGGTTGGTGGCGGACCTGATCCCGGTGCTGGATAGCCTGGAACTGGGTATTGCCGCCATTGGTGATGGCCCTGAACTGGAGAATCTGCGTCATGGCATGGACCTGACCTTGAAGAAATTCCTGGATACCCTGACGCGG
>JAYUHG010000367.1:0-3017 GCA_043767195.1 Gammaproteobacteria bacterium
GCAGCCCCGGTGGTCACCGCGGAAGCGGCGGCGGCAGCGGCAGCTACGGCGGAAGGTGCCAAGCCGGCTGAGGGTGCAGACGCGCCGGCAGCAGATAAGGGCAAAGACAAGGATAAGCCGAAAGATAAAGCCAAGGACAAGAAGGGTTAGTCCGGATCTGGCGGCATGACCCGGCGACCGTGATCCCGAAACTCCTGGTTGGACTCGGCAACCCCGGTCCGAAGTACACCGAAACCCGGCATAACGCCGGGTTTTGGTTTGTGGATCGCCTCGTGACCGGACACGGCGCCAGTTTCCGGCGCGAGGCGAAGTTCCACGGCGACACCGCGATGCTGCGGTTGCCTGGGCACGACTGCCGGGTGCTAAAGCCTTCCACCTTCATGAATGAATGCGGCCGGTCCGTGCAGGCGGCCATGCATTTCTATGCGTTGAAACCGGCGGAGTTGCTGGTGGTACACGATGAGATTGACTTGCCGCCGGGTGTCGTGCGTCTGAAACGCGGCGGCGGCCACGGTGGCCACAACGGCTTGCGCGATATTCTGGAATGTCTGGGTGAAGCAGGTTTTTTGCGCCTGCGCCTGGGCGTCGGTCATCCAGGTCACGCGGATCAGGTGATTGACTATGTTCTCGACCGGCCTAGTGTCTCTGAACGTACACTCATTGACGAGGCCATAATGCGCGCGCTGGAAGTCATGCCGTTGGTGTTTGACGGGCATGGGCAGAAGGCGATGACGAAGTTACATACAAATGGAAAGCCACAAGCTACAAGCCACAAGCCACAAGGAAAAGATTAATGGCGACAAACCATCCCTCCGATTCAATTCAGCGGAACGTCGTTATCCCAATGAGAGGGGGCGCGGCTCTCGGTTTTGGCATTTCAGATTTTCCTTGTAGCTTGTGGCTGGTAGCTTGTAGCTGATTCTATGGGCTTCAAATGCGGCATAGTAGGTCTCCCCAACGTCGGCAAATCCACGTTGTTCAACGCGCTCACACGTTCGGGTATCCCGGCGGAGAATTATCCGTTCTGCACCATTGATCCGAATGTAGGTATCGTGCCGGTGCCGGATGCGCGTCTGGCGCAACTGGCCGCTATTGTGCAACCGAAACAGACCGTGCCCGCGGTTATGGAGTTTGTGGATATTGCCGGGCTGGTGGCCGGGGCTTCCAAGGGCGAAGGTCTGGGTAACAAATTCCTGGCTCACATCCGTGAAACTCACGCCATTGCCCAGGTGTTGCGCTGTTTCGATGACGACAATGTCACCCATGTGGCGGGCCGTGTGGATCCCATCAATGACATTGAGGTGATCAATACCGAACTCTGTCTGGCCGATCAAGAAAGCGTGGACCGGGCGTTGTTGAAGGCCGGCAAGACCATTCGCGCCGGCGACAAGGATGCCAAGCAGATGGCGGCGCTACTGGATCAGGTTATGACGCATCTGAATCAGGGCGCTCCGGTGCGTGGCATGAATTTGAACCCGGAGCAACAGGCGTTGTTGTATGACCTGCATTTGTTGACGGCCAAACCGACGCTTTACATCGCCAATGTGGACGAGGGCGGCATGGAGTCTAATCCCTGGTTGCCAAAGTTGCGGGTACTGGCGGCCAGGGAAAACTCTGAAGTGATTCCGGTGTGCGCCGCCATTGAGTCCGAGATCGCGGAGTTGGATGAAGGTGATAGAGAGGCGTTCCTGGCCGATCTGGGTCTCACTGAGCCCGGTTTGAATCGCATTATCCGCGCTGGCTACCGTCTGCTCGGCTTGCAAACCTATTTCACCGCTGGCCCCAAAGAGGTGCGCGCCTGGACCGTGCGCGCCGGCGCCACAGCACCCCAGGCCGCGGGTGTGATCCACACCGACTTTGAGCACGGTTTTATCCGCGCCGAAGTCATTGCCTTTGAAGATTATGTGCGCGGCAAGGGTGAGCAGGGCGCCAAGGAGGCCGGCAAGTGGCGACTGGAAGGCAAGGAATACCTGGTTGCCGATGGCGATGTCATGCTGTTTCGCTTTAACGTCTGAACCTTCTATCTGCTCAGGTCGGCCCGCTAGCGCCGACCGTGATTCATTCCACCGCCTCGGTGGGAGTATATTGTGTCCATGAAACATGCCGCGCTTTGTCGTGACATCATTGCCACGGTGCGCTCCTTCACCAGCCTCGGGCTTGGTGTGGGCACTGCCGGCAATGTCAGTGTGCGCGTAGCGGGCGGTTTGTTAATTACGCCCACCGGGATCCCCTACGAAGAACTGCGCCCCGTGGATATTGTGCAGTTGGATCTTCAAGGCAATGTCACGTCGGGCAGCCTCGCGCCATCCAGTGAATGGCGCTTTCATTGTGATATTCTGGCGCGGCGTGAAGACGTTGGTACCATAGTGCATGTGCATTCCGCCTTTGCCACCGCCATTGCCTGCACACGCCGCGATATTCCCGCGTTTCATTACATGGTTGCCGTGGCCGGCGGTGATTCCATTCGCTGCGCGCCCTATGCCACCTTCGGCACCGCGGCGTTGTCGCGTCATGGGTTGCGCGCGTTACGGGATCGGCATGCCTGTTTGCTGGCCAATCACGGCCAGATCGCGCTCGGCGCTGATCTTCCCGCCGCCCTGGCCATGGCCCAGGAGGTGGAGGAACTGGCGCGGCAATACTGGCTATCGCAACAGTTGCGCCAGCCGGTATTGCTGGACCGGAAGGAAATGAAAACCATTGTGGAAAAATTCAAACATTACGGTCGTCGGCCCACGGGAAAGCGGAGGTAAGCCAATATGCAGCGCAGGGACTATTTGCTGGTATGGAGTTTGATCGGGATGCTGATATTGGGTGGATGCGCCCTGAGTCCACAGGTCATCTCCGTGCAACCGGCTCTCGATGCCGCGGCGCTGCCAATAGACGGTGCCTCTGCCACGCTGGCGCTGGTTGTCACCGACACGCGCGCTAATGCCATTGTTGGCTATCGGGGTGGAGTCTATGACACGGCCACCATTACGCTGGAAGCGGATACGGTTTCCCGCTTACAGGCCGAATTG
>JAYUHG010000368.1:0-3004 GCA_043767195.1 Gammaproteobacteria bacterium
CAGTTCGATTTTGAACAAGTAGCCGCGGGCATTGTCGCCAAGCTGGAGCGCCGCCACCCCCATGTGTTCGGAGGCGCCCGGGTGGACAGCGCCGCGGATCAGTCCGTGGCTTGGGAAATACTGAAGACGGAGGAGCGCCGGAGTGCCGGTGTTGAACAACGCTTTCTGGATGGCATCAGCGCCGCCATGCCGGCCATGTTGCGCGCCCACAAGTTGCAAAAGCGCGCCGCCACCGTGGGCTTTGACTGGACCGAGCCCGGTCCGGTGCTGGCCAAAGTGGAAGAAGAGTTGCAAGAGATCCGGGCCGCCCTGGACGCCGATAAACCGCGCGACATCATCGCCGGGGAAGTGGGAGATCTGTTATTCGCGGTGATCAATTGCGCCCGTCATCTGGGCGTGGACCCGGAACTGGCGTTGCGCACCACAAATGCAAAATTTGAACAGCGCTTTGGCGCCATTGAGGCGGAGCTGAAGGCCCGCGGCCAATCCCTGGAGCAGGCCACGCTGGATGAAATGGAAGTGCTTTGGCAGGCCGCGAAAAAGCCGGACTAAATTCCGCGCCCAGATTGGACGCGGTGGTTTGAAGCTATGCAGGTTCGACCGAAATATCCTTGTCACGAGCCAGACGCGCGTAGGCCGAATGATTGTGAATGGACTCAAAGTTTTCCGATTCCACCACATAGGCGGCGATGCGCGCATCGGCATTGAAGCGCAGGGCCACGTCGCGAACCATGTCTTCCACAAAACGCGGGTTATCGTAGGCGCGCTCGGTTACATACTTTTCGTCTGGTCGTTTCAGCAGGCCATAGAGTTCACAGGACGCGCTTTGTTCCACCGCATCTATAAGTTCTTCAATCCAGACAAAACCACGGGTGCGCACCTGCACTGAGACATGGGAACGCTGGTTGTGGGCGCCACGGTCGGAAATCTGCTTTGAGCACGGGCACAGAGAAGTAACCGGAACCACCACCCGCACCTGTACTTCCGGCGAACTGTTTTTCATCTCGCCGATAAATGTCACGTCATAGTCCATCAGACTGCGCACACCGGACACCGGTGCGGCCTTGCTGACGAAATAGGGGAACTTCATTTCGATTTCGCCCGCCACCGCGTTTAATACCTCGGTCATCTCGGTGATCATGCGCTTGAAAGATTCCACGGTAATCTCATATTCGTGTTGATTCAGTATCTCCACGAAGCGCGACATGTGGGTGCCCTTGAAGTTGTGGGGCAGGCTCACATACATGTTGAAATTGGCCACGGTGTGCTGCTCACGACCGGCGCGATCCCGCACTACCACCGGGTGGCGAATATCCTTGATGCCCACCTGGTCAATGGGGATTTGCCGGGTATCCGGAGACGACTGCATGTCCGGGATGGTGCTGGTGATTTTACGTGCTGGGTGGTTCATGGTTCGGGTCTCGGAAACTTCGGTATATCCTACTATTTTGCTCAGGTTATGCGTAGTGTTCTATTTCCCTCGGGAAATAATGTAATCCGCAATCCAGCGCAGGCCATCGGCGCTGGGGCCAAAATCCCGCAACGCATCCATTGCCGCATCGTGCATACGCTGCGCTTCCTGCTTGGCGCCCCCCAGGCCCAGCAATTTCGGATAAGTCGGTTTGTTCTGTGCCATATCCGAACCTTGCGGCTTACCCAGAATCTCGGTATCCACTTCCACGTCCAGAATGTCATCTTTGATCTGAAATGCCAGCCCGATGCAATGGGCGTAACGGGAAAGGAGCTCAAACTCGGGATCCTTCAGGCCGCTATGGCACAACGCCCCCAACTGTACGCTGGCCCGGATCAAGGCCCCGGTCTTATGCACATGCATGGTTTCCAGTTGCGTTACGGTCAGGTCCTGGCCCACGGCGGCCAGATCAATGGCCTGCCCTCCAGCCATGCCGCGGGAGCCGCTGGCCGCGGCCAGAATGTTAATCATGCGGATCCGGGTCGTTGCATCCACATTCAGCGCAGGATCTTCGCCAAGTACTTCGAAAGCCAGAGCTTGTAATGCATCTCCCGCCAGGATCGCCGTGGCCTCATCAAAGGCCCGGTGACAGGTGGGTTTGCCGCGCCGCAGGTCGTCATTGTCCATGGCCGGAAGATCATCGTGAATCAGCGAATAGGCGTGGATCATCTCCACGGCGCAAGCCGGCCCGTCCAAGGCGGAATCGGGAATGGAGAAGGTATGGCCGGCGGCGTACACCAGAATAGGACGAATGCGTTTGCCGCCGCCCAGCACTGCGTAACGCATGGCCGAATGTAACGCCGTGGGGATCATGGTGGACGCGGGTAGCCACCTGGCCAGCGCGCTTTCGATGCGGTCCTGACAGGCCGGCACCTTTTGCGGAAATGACATCGCGTCAGTCTTCCGGATCGCCGCCGGCTACAAACGGTTTGAGTCCCGCCGTCCCGGAGTTCTGCATGAGTATTTGCACCTTTTGTTCCGCTTCCGCGAGCGCTTTCTGGCAGGCGCGAGTCAAGGCAATGCCGCGCTCGAACTGGCGCAGGGACTCCTCCAGGCTGAGTTCCCCCTGCTCCATTTTTTCCACCAGGGCTTCCAGCTCCCCCAGGGCTTTTTCAAAATCAAATTCGGTGGTTTTCTTGGCCACGTCGGTTCTCCATTTACAGTGTTGGCATCTTACCAATTGGTTGCCACAGTTGATAATCATGGCGACTATAGGTGTTCGGAGGGGCAATTTGTCGGCTCGAATCGTGAGCCCTGTCATCCCGCCGACGGGTTGGGCGCTTGCTGCAACTCGCTGTACCAAAGTGGGCCAGTCTTGTTCGCGCTGGGTCGCTCGCAGGAGTACAGTTGCCCACACAAAAGGCAAAACAATCTGGTAGTACCGACATGACCAAGATCACCGGAACTGCGGGCGTAGACACACTGCTGGGTAATAACACCAGCGACATCATTAGCGGTCTTGGTGGCAATGACCGCCTGGAAGGCCGCGGTGGCAATGACGTGCTGGATGGGGGCTTGGGCATTGACCTGCTG
>JAYUHG010000369.1:0-7041 GCA_043767195.1 Gammaproteobacteria bacterium
GGTTGAACTTCACCGGGAACTAATTGTTGATACTTGATTCCTTCAGTAATCGCGCCTGACCGCCATCAAACGAGTAGATGCGATCCGCCACCGCGGCCATGGCCGGCTGGTGCGATACGGCAACAATGGTCAGCGCGCCGGCCAGTTCGCGTAGGGTGGCGCAGATGAGTTTTTCGCTCTCGGGGTCCAGGGCACTAGTGGGTTCGTCCAACACCAGTAACTTCGGCCCATGGGCCAGTGCCCTTGCCAGTGCAATGCGCTGGCGTTGACCGCCTGAGATTAAGCCGCCGCGTTCGCCCACTACCGTGTCCATGCCGTCGGGCATGGCGGCAATGAAATCCCAGGCACCGGCCTGACACAGGGCGCGTTCCGCGTCGTTCCGGGTCAGATTACGCTCCCCCACCAGAACATTGGCGCAGATGGTGTCATGGAGCAGCACGTTATCTTGTGGCACGTATCCGATCAGACGGCGCCAGCGTTTCAGATCAAGTTCTTCGATGGTAGTGCCATCAATCAGTATCTGTCCGGTTTCCACCCGCGCCAGACCGCAAAGCAGATCCAGCAGAGTGCTCTTGCCAATGCCAGATTCCCCCACCACGGCAGTGAATGATCCGGCGGGAATGTCCATGTCCAGCCCCCGAAACACGGATTTGTTGCCATAGCCAAACCAGACGTTGGCGATACGGATACCCAGGTCCAGGGAGGGCGCGGCGGTGCCGGTGTATTGTTCCACTGCGCGTCTGGCTTCGGCGGCGGATGCCCGCAGTGCCCAATATGCACTGTCCTGGGCGGTCTGGTGCTGGAACTGGCGTTGCATTTTGTTGAGCAGCGTCAGGATCCGCACCAGCAGGAATACCAATACCATGACCTCGGCCAGTGACATTTTCCAAATGGCCAGCGCCAGATATAAACCCGCTGCCGCCAATGCCGCGACCATGGGTTCCTGCAGTGCGCGCAGCGTTTCCTTGCTCATGACCTCGCGCTTCATGGCGCTTTCCAGTTGCTGGTTTTGATCCCGTAGCACCGCTTCCGCCACATTGTCCCGGGCCATGGCCTTCAAGGGTTTTACTGAACCCAGCACATCGGTGAGATAGGAGAGCAGGGCGCGCATCAGGCGTGTCTGCCGGGCACCTGCACGGCGCGATGCGCGTACGAGTTCATGCATGGTGATCAAAAAAAATGTGCCGATGGCCAGTGACGCCAGTGTCGCCTGCCAAGATACAAGTAGTGCCACGACCACATACACTACGGCTTGGACCGCCAGGGAAATGACGATGGCACCATACTGAAAACCGGTGGCGGCGCGATAGGCCTCCGTGGCAATGGAATTGGCCAGGGCGCCGGTGTGCTGGCGCAAATAATATTCCCAACGGCTGGCCAGCAGCGCTTCGATGAGTTCCAGACGTAACGAGGTGGCGATGTGCGCCACGGTGTAGCCCACTTGGCGATTTGCCACCAGCAACAGCAGACTCTTCAACACCATGCCGCCGACGATTATCAGCAGCATGACGCCGATGGTGGGCTGTAACTCGAACCGCGCCAGAAACTCCACCAGGGTGCGACCGAGCCCGGAATCAGCGCTACCCCCCACGGCCACGGACATTAACGGCAGCAGCGTGGTCAGGCTCAGTCCTTCCGCGACACCGGCAACACACAGCGCCACCAGCATGATGGCCGTGCGCCCCGGGTAGGCGCGGATCAGGGCAAGCAGGGTGCGCATAAAGAGTCAGCTATATATAAATGTGTCACGCGGGCCGGGGTTGCCCAGGTCCAGGTGACTATCACCGCTGTGTCAGTGCGCCGTAGCGGACGCCAGCATGGGTCTTAACGCAGTAAAGGCCGCGCAGATTTTGTCAATTTGCTCATCGCTGTGGGCCGCGCTGACGCTGCAACGAACCAGGGATTTGTCCCCGGGTGCGGCGGGCGGGAAAACCAGATTCACATAAATGCCATGCTCGAACAGGCCGTACCAGAAAGCCAGGGCCTGTTCCCGGGTCTCCACGGTCACCGCTATGACCGGACTCGGCTCCGGGCCGAGCTGATAGCCCAATCCGGCAAGGTGGGCATACATGCGTTGCGCGCTGCGCCAGAGTTTCTCGCGCAGATGTTTACCATCGCGCACCAGTTTCAATGCCGCGCGCGTGGAGGCGATGACTGACGGGGAGGGTGATGCCGTAAATACATAAGGACGGCTGGAGTAGCGCACCAGATCCAACTCCGGCAGATTACTGACGCAATAGCCACCGATGCCTACCAGACTCTTGCTGAAGGTACCGACCACGAAATCCACCCGGTCGCCCACGTTGGCTTCTTCCACCAGGCCGCGTCCGGTTTCGCCCAGCACACCCAGGGAATGGGCCTCGTCCACCAATAAATACCCGCCCACTTCTTCCTTCACGCTGACGATATCTGCCAGGGGGGCGCGATCACCCAACATGCTGTAGATGCCTTCGCAGATGATGAGCGTGGAAGACACCCGCTCACCCAGGCGCTTGAGGCGCTTGCGCAGATCCGCGGGATCGTTGTGGCGGAAACGTATTACATCGGCGCCACTGAGTTTGCAGCCGTCGTAAATGCTGGCATGGGAATCGGCGTCAATCATCAATACATCGCCGGGACCAGTGAGGCCCGAGATCATGCCCAGATTCGCCTGGTAGCCCGTGGTGAAAACGATGCAGGAACGGCAGCCATAAAACTCCGCCAACTCCCGTTCCAGGGCGCGGTGCCCGGAAAAACTGCCATTGGCCATGCGTGAGCCGGTGGTGCCAGTGCCTTCCCGATCCAGTGCCTCGTGGGCGGCGCGCAGGCACTCCGGGGCAAAGCTCAGGCCCATATAGTTGTTGGTACCGGCGAGAATGATACGCCGACCATTGATTAACGCTTCGGTGGGAGAAAATAGTTGCTCAATGGGAGCGCCGAAGGGGTCAATGCCGCTGGAGAGCAGCGCAGCCCGGTCCCGGGCCATTTTTTCAAATTTACTGAACAACGACATGGGATTCAGATCCTGAAGTCGGAGAATTGCCGTGCATCCTAGCGCAAACGGGTCCGCGGGTGGTTTTTCGAACCCGCTCAGGTCAGAGGCTGGGCTGGTTGGGGGATTAGTGGGAGGTCAGGCGCGTGATGGCCTGGGCCAGATCACGGACGGTATGCACTTCAGTTAAAACATTCATGGGGATGGATATATCAAACTCATCCTCCACTTCCATAATCAGGTCGAGGACCTTGACCGAATCCAGGCCCAGTTGTCCCACCAGGTCCATATCATCGGAGAACTGTGTACCTTTGGCGACGACCTTTTGCAGGTGGTCCTTCAGACGCACCAGTACTTCGTCATATCCAGGGTTCATGCCGTGGATTGTTTAAGTTTTCGGGCCTTATGTAAAGAAGAGTCTCCGGGCCGCCAGGGCGTCCTGAAACCGCACACGGGGGGACCAGCCGGTGGCGCGGGTGATTTCGCTACAGTCCGCAACCCAATCCAGGTGCGTCAGTTCCCGCACTTTGCCGTGAGTGAGCATGGGGGAACTGCCCGTGATCCGGGCCAAACAGAGGTTCACGCCGGCCAAGTGACGCAGCAACCACAGCGGCAGGTGTATCACCCGAATCCGCCGACCCAATTCTGTTCCGACGATCTGTGCCAGGGCTGCCGTGTCATATCCTTCCGCGGTGCCGTCGGATAACTCAAAGGTTTTGTGGTTCGGCGACGGATGGCGCAGCCAGTGCAATACGGCACTGGTCAAATCATCCACATGTAACAACGAGAACCGTGCTCCGGCGGGTTGCGGTGTCGGCAGCAGGCCGCGCAATAGCCACTGAAACAGCGGGCGCATCTCCCGGTCGCCAGGGCCATAAACGGCGGTGGGCCTGAAAATAGTCCAATTCATCTCCTGACCCTGATCATGGAGTAGATGTTCGGCGCCCGCCTTGCTGGCGGCGTACCAGGATAGGTCGGGGACACGGGCAGCGAGTGTCGAGATGAATAACAGCCGGGGTTGCGGGGTAGTTGATTTGCAGGCGGAGATGATGGCCTGGGTACCGGCAATATTGGTGCGGTCAAATTCCTCCTGGGACTTGCCGCGCACCGCCCCGGCGCAATGGATGACCGAATGCGTTCCATCCAGCAGTGAGGTCAGGGCCGCGGGGGTTGCCAGCGTCCCGTTGATCCAGGTGACATTGACCGTGGTGGGCTGGGGTGCGCGGGTTAACGCACGGACGTGGAATCCATTCTGGACCAGGGCTTGGCGGAGTGCGCCGCCGATAAAACCGGTGGCTCCGGTCAGCGCCACCGTACCGGACATGGGTGCAGCGTCAGCCGGAAACGGCTTCGGCCAGTTGCAGATGATCGGAGCCGGAGCGCTGCAGGAATCCCTGGCGCGCGGCCGTGCGGGATAATTTGCCGGAAGAAGTACGGGGCAGGGTGTGGGACGCCACCAATTCCACCAAACAGCGGATCCCGAAGCCTTCGTAAACCATGCGTTGTAAACGCAACACCACAGTCTGCCGCTCGGCCTGGTCAGCCAGCCGGCATTCAACCACTATGACAATGGTCGGGACCCCCGACGCACTGCTAACTGCAAACGCTGACGCATCACCAATTCGGACTTCCGGCTGGTTCTCCGCCAGTTCTTCCAGGTCTTGAGCGCGGATATTACGGCCATTGACGATAATGACGTCGTGCCGCCGGCCGGTGAGATACAGACTGCCGTCGTGCATATAGCCCAAATCGCCGGTATCCAGCCAGCCATCAGCCTGCATGACCCGCGCGGTACTTTCCGGGTTGTTCAGGTAGCCCAGCATCAGACTGGGGCCGCGAACCAGGACGCGCCCGAGGCGGGAATCCGTCAGAGATTTGCCCAGGTCATTGACGATGCAGACTTCATGTTCCGGCAAAGGCCGGCCACAGTTTACAAAACTATTGGTGCGTCCCTTGCCGCCTTCCACTTGAACGGCCAGACCATTTTCTGACAAAGCGTTAGCATCCACCTGCATGACTTCCAGCCCAGTACCCAAGGCCGGGAAACTGACTGCCAGAGAGGCTTCGGCCAGTCCATAACAGGGCAAGAAGGCCTTGGGATTAAATCCGGCGGGGGCCAGCTTTTCGGCAAAATTCTCCAGGATCCAGGGACGAATCATCTCTGCACCCACACCGGCGGCGCGCCAACTGGACAGGTCCAGCGTCACCAAATCGTTGGCACGAACCCGGCGCGCACATAACTCAAACCCAAACGGCGGGCTGAAGGCGATGGTGCAGCGGTTGCGACTGATGATACGCAGCCATTGCACGGGGCGTATCGCGAAGTCCCGTGTGCGCAGGTAATCCACGGAAAGCTGGGAAACAATGGGGCCAAGCACGAACCCGACCAAGCCCATATCGTGGTAGTAGGGCAACCAGGAGGAGCAGCGATCACCAACCGTGACTTCCAGCCCCGAGCGGACAATGCCACGCAGGTTACTCATGACCGCCCATTGGGTAATCACGACACCCTGTGGGAAACGGGTGCTGCCGGAGGTGAATTGCAGGTAAGCAGGCTCGTCCGGGCGCGTGGGGGACAATTCCGCGTCATCCACTATTTGATCGGATAGCTGTTCGGGGGTACCGCACCAGCGCAGGCCGGGTAATTCCATGGCTGCCTCTTCCAGAAAGCCAAGGTACTCCATGGGCGCCAGGCCGACGACGGCCTGGCCACCCTGCAACAGGCCACGCAATTGCTGCACATATATATGGTGACTGCCAAGATTGAGCGGGACGGGCATGGCAAACGGCACCAGGCCGGCATATTGGCAGGCAAAAAACAGTTCCATGAAGCTGGGATCGGTATCAGCGACAATGGCGATGCGTTCGCCGCGCTTTAAACCAAGCCCAATCAACCGGCGCGCCGTAAGTAAAGCGCGGTCTCGCAAATCAGAATAAGGCAGCACGGCGCGCAGTTCTCCGCGCGCATCGTAGAAATTGCACCCGGTGACACCCTGGGCGGCGTATTCCAGCGCCTCAGACAGCGTCTCGAAGTCAGCCAAGCGTTGTGGCTGGTTGTTATGCGTTAGTGTCGGTTGCCGATTCACGCTTACGATCTCCAGGCTGACATGTCGTAGCGACGGTTGCCCATAGACAAGAAAATGAATGTAATCATTCGCCACAGGCCACTACTGAACCCGCAGCGACGTCCCGTGAGAGACCCCCCTTTACTGCATCTGAAACGTAACTGGTGCCATGGGCACCGTCTAAAAGCCGCGCAGACCCTGTTTGCCGGCCCCTAGCGGGGGCAAATCCTACACGAGCCGGGAACCACATGCACGAAATTTCTTCAGGTTTTTCATCCATTTCGTTCACTTTCTGTTCACTTCCATCCAGCGCGGATGTGACCCAGAATCCGCTGCATGGTTGTATCAGCCACTTCATTTTTTCGGGATAAATCCGGGACACCCGGCCAGCCGGGATCGGTAAATCTTACTCCGTCGAAACTGCGTTCCGAGGCATAACGAGGTATTACATGTATATGCACATCGGGGTCCACCATCATCAAACACAGGTAATTGATTTTGTCGAAATTGAAAGCGCGGGCTAGGGACTGTTCAATCTCCCGCAGCACCTGGCCAAGTTCATTAAAGCTTTCGCGGCTGAGTTCGGACAGGGCACGGGCCGGTTCATAGGCCGCCAATACCAGTGATCCGAGGGTGGCTTGGGCCGGACGCAGCAGGACGGTCCAATAGCGGTAATTCCGAATGCATGTCTCCGGCGCCCCGAATTTACGCATAGTTGCGTTCGGACTCTGCTCTACATTGGGAGGTATATCTGCCATGTCCATGATAATATAGCAAAAATTTATTAAAGAAGCACCAATGGTGTCTTTTGGGGCCACTAGGCTACTGAAAATGGGTAAATGGATGCACAGAGTAAATGACATGGAACATAACCAATGACACAGGGATCTGCAGTTCAGATAGTCGAGGTTCGAAGCACGGGGGACCTGTGGAAGTTCATTGATGTTCCCTATGCGGTCTATGGGGATGACCCGAGCTGGATTGCGCCCCTGCGCTTGGAGCGGC
>JAYUHG010000370.1:0-2982 GCA_043767195.1 Gammaproteobacteria bacterium
AAGTTCGGTGTGGAGGTGCAGGGCGATGGCAAGCGCATTTGTGTATCGCGGCAGCCCTTGCGCGCCACGGATGTGCAGGTGCCGGCGGATATTTCCTCGGCGGCGTTTTTTCTCGTGGTGGCCAGTATCGTGCCCGGTTCGGATTTATTACTGACCGAGGTGGGGATCAATCCTACCCGGGCCGCGGTGATAGACATCCTGCGCGCCATGGGCGCCCACATAGAAATTCATGCCACGGGCGTGGTGGGCAGTGAACCGGTGGCGGACTTGCGAGTTCGCCACAGTCCCCTGCGCGGTATTTCTATTCCGGAGCATCTGGTGCCCATTGCCATTGATGAATTTCCCGCCATCCTCATCGCCGCGGCCTGCGCGGAAGGCACCACGCTGTTGACCGGCGCCGCCGAACTCAGGGTCAAGGAAAGTGATCGCATTGCCGCCATGGCCGCGGGTTTGCAGGCCTTGGGCATTGATGCGACGCCCGCACCCGATGGCATGTGTGTGACTGGCGGTACTTTGCGTGGCGGTGTCATTAATAGTGTCGGCGACCATCGCATTGCCATGGCGTTTGCCGTGGCCGGGTGCCGCGCCGCGGGCGAAGTTGTCATTAATGATTGCGCTAACGTCAACACCTCGTTCCCGGGTTTTGCCGATTGCCTGCGCACCTTGGGCGGGAATATTACGGAAGCGGTTGCATGAGCGGGGTCATCCCGGTGATCACCGTGGACGGTCCCGGTGGAACCGGCAAGGGGACCGTATGCGCCGGGCTGTCCGCGCAACTGGGCTGGCATCTTCTGGACAGTGGCGCGTTGTATCGCGCCGTGGGTCTGGCCGCCTCACGCGCTGGCATTGATCTGGACCAGGGCAGCAGGGTGGCGGAATTGGTTTCCACAATTTCTATCAGATTTACCGGGGGGGAGGCTGAGGATGAGCCTACCCGTACCTGGATCGGCGCAAGCGATGTCAGCGCGGATATACGCACAGAGGAATGTGGCGCTGCAGCATCCCGCATTGCCGCCCACGGGCCAGTGCGGGCGGGTCTGCTCACGCAGCAGCGGGCGTTCCGCAGGCAACCCGGATTGGTGGCCGATGGGCGGGATATGGGCAGTGTGGTTTTCCCCGATGCCGGGCTCAAAATCTACCTGACGGCGAGCACGCAAGTGCGGGCCGAAAGGAGACATAAACAGTTGAAACAACAAGGGTTTGATGTTAGTGTGCGACGCCTTTTTGCCGACATAACTGTGCGGGATGAGCGTGATCAGGGGCGGTCCGTTTCACCCATGCGAGCGGCGGAAGACGCCGTGATCCTGGACACCAGTGAGCGTGATGCCAAGGCTGTATTCGCGCAGATCCTGGGTTTGGCGCGTCAACGCTACCCGGATGCAGCAGGGATCGGATAGATAAGACGGATCTGAATATACATTTGCCAGCGGACCGGCGACAATGAGGCATAAAGTTTCTCGCTATTTTTCAAGTGCTTGGCGCATTTGATGCCTCCAAGGAGGCGATAGCAGCATTCGCATGGCTGGGCGGCCGACCGGGCGAAGCAAGAAAATAAATGGCCGGAATATTAACCAAACCGATGTAGCAACCCCGATGTTTTGTTCTCCAATATGGGGAATGTAATCAATGGGATAGGTTTTTGAGAGGGTTTCATGAGCGTTGTTATGACTGAAAGTTTTGCGGAAATGTTTGAACAAAGTCAGGTCGAGGTAAAGATGCGACCCGGCTCGATTGTTTCGGGCACCGTGGTGGATATCCGGGGAGATTCAGTCATTGTCAGTGCCGGACTCAAGTCCGAGGCCATGATCCCCATTGAGCAGTTTTATAACGAACGTGGCCAGATTGAAGTAGTGATCGGCGACATCGTGGATGTAGCGTTGGATGCAGTTGAAGATGGGCGCGGCGAGACCCGCCTGTCACGGGAGAAAGCCAAGCGCCTGATGGCATGGACCAAGCTGGAGAAGGCCCATGAAGCAGCGGAAACCGTGGTCGGCATCATTACCGAACGGGTCAAAGGCGGATTCACCGTGGATGTGGAAGGCGTGCGCGCTTTCCTGCCCGGCTCGCTGGTGGATGTGCGCCCGGTGCGCGACACCACCTATCTGGAAGGCAAACCGCTCGAATTTAAAGTTATCAAGATTGACCGGCGCCGGAACAACGTGGTCGTCTCACGACGCGCCGTGGTGGAACGCGAGAACACCGCAGAGCGCGATGCATTGCTGCAAAAGTTGAGCGAGGGCATCATCGTCAAGGGTGTGGTCAAGAATCTGACGGATTACGGCGCGTTTCTGGATCTGGGCGGCATTGACGGTTTGTTGCACATCACCGACATGGCGTGGAAACGCGTCAAGGACCCCACCGAGATCGTCAAGATTGGCGATGAAATCGAAGTCAAAGTGCTGAAGTTTGATCGGGAACGTAATCGCGTATCCCTCGGCCTGAAGCAAATGGGCGATGACCCGTGGAATCATCTTGCGCGCCGCTATCCTGAGGGCGCGCGTCTGCGTGGCCGTGTCACAAACATCGCCGACTACGGTTGTTTCGTGGAACTGGAGGAAGGCGTTGAAGGTCTGGTGCATGTGTCGGAAATGGACTGGACCAACAAGAATGTTCATCCCTCCAAGCTGGTGCATGTGGGGGATGACGTGGATGTGGTTATCCTGGACATTGATGCCGAGCGCCGGCGTATTTCCCTGGGTATGAAGCAGTGTCAGCCGAATCCCTGGGAACAGTTTGCGGCCATGCATAACAAGAGTGACCGGGTCAAAGGCACCATCAAGTCCATTACCGACTTTGGAATATTTATCGGTCTCGACGGCGGCATTGATGGCCTGGTGCATCTGTCGGATGTGTCCTGGACCGAGGAAGGCGAACAGGTGTTGCGCCGCTTCACCAAAGGTGAAGAGATCGAGACCGTGGTGTTGGCGGTGGATGCCGAGCGCGAACGGATATCGCTGGGCATCAAGCAATTGGAGCGGGATC
>JAYUHG010000371.1:0-7027 GCA_043767195.1 Gammaproteobacteria bacterium
GCAGGCCCAATTCCTCCACGAGATCGGGGAGCGGTGGGTAGGCTTGCCGGCAGTGTGGGCAAAGCACCCGCACCAGCCGTTGGGCGAGGATGCCATTCAGCGTGGAGGTCAGCAGATAGTCTTCCACCCCCATGTCCAAGAGCCGGGTCACGGATCTGCCAGCGTCATTGGTATGCAACGTGGAGAGTACCAGGTGCCCGGTGAGTGCCGATTGCACGGCAATGGCGGCAGTCTCCAGATCGCGCATCTCCCCGATCATAATCACATCGGGGTCCTGGCGCACGATAGAGCGCAGGGCATTCGCGAAGGTGAGATTGATCTGGGGCTTCACCTGCATCTGGTTGATACCGGGCAATTGATACTCCACCGGGTCCTCCACGGTGAGTATCTTCCGTTCGCGGGTGTTGAGCCTTTGTAATGCGGTATACAGGGTCGTAGTCTTGCCGCTGCCTGTCGGCCCGGTGGACAAGATGATGCCATGTGGCAGGTCTAACAGACGCCCCAGTGTGATTTGCATTTCTGGTGTGAATCCGAGGGTGGAAAAGTCCAGCGTAACCTGCTCCTTATCCAGCAGACGCAATACCAGACTTTCCCCATGCAACGTCGGCACCGTGGAGACGCGGAGATCAATGGTTTTGCCATGGGACTGGATCTGGATCCGGCCATCCTGGGGCAGCCTCCGCTCAGCAATGTTGAGTTTGGCCATTAGTTTGATGCGGGAAAGAATCGCCGCCGTGGCATGGGCAGGGGGCGATTCGGCGTCTTGCAGCACGCCGTCAATGCGGTAGCGCACATCCAGTCGGTTTTCAAATGGCTCGATGTGGATGTCAGAGGCCCGGGACTCTACCGCGCGGCTGAACAGGAGATTCACGATGCGCACGATAGGTGCTTCGCACGCCATATCGCGCAAGCGATCCGTGGATTCGGTCGCTTGCAATCCCGCGCTCTCGGCGGGAAGCCCGTCAACCAGATGATCCAGGGAAGACCTGCCGTCACTATAGAGCCGATCCAGCGCCCGTTCGATTTGGGAAATGGCGCCGACTTTTAGAGTCAATTTTTTCTCTGTTGCAAGTTCCAATGCCTTGAGAGAGTAATCATCCTCGGGGTCCGCGGTGCCGACAATCAGATATTCACCCTCGGCTCTCAGGGGAACGATGCCTGCATCAAGAAGGAATTTTGCTGAAAGGCCGGAAATCTCCACGGCTTGCTCAGGGATATCGCTGTCTTCCAAATTGGGCAGGTTATGCAGTTCCATTACAGTTGCTGCAAGGTCCTTTTCAGATACCAGTCCCAGACGGACCATGAGGGGATTTAACGCGGCATTACGTTCCGCGGCAATGACCTGAGAACGCTCCAGATCGGCAGTTTGTAGTTTGCCTTGCCTGATAAGGCTCACAGCGGCAGGGAAAATTTCATTAGCGACTAAATTCATAATATTGGCAGGTATGGTTCAAGTAGGTTTGCCAGAGAAATTCCACTGGTTTGCTGTGCTTGAGATTCACGAAATGCCCCCTGATAACCTCTCAAATTACTAGCCTAACACGTGCCCGGCGACGAATTGGCAGGTGTGTACTGGAGTCGCCCAACCCGAATCCAGCATGACTATGGTGTGTGTGACCCACAGGATGGGCTTCTCCCGCGAAGTGGCAAACCGGATTGTGTTCGTTGATGGGGGGCAGATTCTGGAGGAGAATATTGCAGAGGACTTTATTTTTGCGCGACCGCGCTGAGTGCGGTTACGAACATTTCTTGGCCAAATACTCCGATATTAACTAATCCCACCACCAATTCAGGATGTTGTGCTGATGCGACACCTCTCCCCTCAGCAGGGCAGATAATTCCCACCTCAGACGCCGTGATAGTTTAGACCTAAACTACTTGACAGCCCCCGCAGACAAAGGCTTAAATGCCTCCGTTAGTAGCCCATTTCAGCTAATAAATCACAGGGGAAACCTCGCCATGAATACCCGATTCCTGACTGCTTCCATTCTCGCCCTTGTTACCGCTATGCCCGTAATGGCGCAAGAGGGCGGACTTGAAGAAGTTGTCGTAACGGCACAACGTCGTGAACAAAGTCTGCAAGAAGTGCCAGTCAGCGTCACGGCATTCACTGGCGATACGCTGGACAATTTGAACATCACCGACGCTGCCCAATATTTGCAGCTGTCGCCAAACGTCAGCTTTACCGAGGACGGACAAACTGGCAGTCGGGGCATCAGCATAGCCATGCGAGGTGTTAGCAACATTAATACCGATGAAAGCGCATTCATTCAATCAATCGGTATTTATCTGGACGAATTCAGCGTGGCGTCCACGGCAAACTCAACCATTAACCCGCAATTGATCGACTTGGAACGCGTTGAAGTGCTGCGTGGTCCACAGGGAACCTTCTTCGGTCGCAATTCCGTGGGCGGTGCGCTTAACCTTCAGACCAAGAAGCCCACCGATGTATTTGGCTGGAAAATTAACGCTGGCGGCCAAGGTTACGAAACACGTGGCTCACAATACGACGTCAGCGGCATTATCAATCTCCCAATTACCGATACTCTGATGGCCCGCGGGGTGATTCTGTACGAAGACAACTCCGGCATCGTGAAGAATATCGTGCCAAATGGTGGCGACAGCGGCCACGATTACATCATGGGTCGCGCGGCGGTTCGCTGGTTGCCGACTGACAATACGACCGTGGACTGGATGTTTATGTACAGCGATGAAAATCAGGGCCTGGACGAAGCGGTCCCGTCCGGTGTCTGGGATACGGATACGGTGGCAACTTTTTTCCTGAACAATCCGGCACTGGGCACACCGACCCAAGCTCTTGATGACGGCACAGGATTCTGGCCGAACAATCGGGACAAAGTGGCACATACCGCAATTGGCGAGAAAAATGACAATCGCGCCTTATTGAGCGTTTTGAACCTGCAACACGAATTCAGCGATGGCATTGTGGTCAAGTCAATCAGCGGCTTAATTGATACTAAGAATGAAAAAATATTTGACAACGATCTTGTCCCTGAAGACATCGTGAACCGGTTTGAGGAAAAGAATGGAAACTCGTGGAGCACGGAACTGCGGGTGGAAGTGACTCGTGATAGGTTTGACTGGGTCAGCGGGTTCATGTATTCGGAAGATAAAGTTACGAAGGATGTATTGTCTGGCGCTCCCGGTGACCGTTCTGGTGTTGTAACCGGCGTCACAACTGCCGTAAATACTGGGGTATCACTTGACGCCGTACCCGGCGGCAATCCGGATGTGCCCATAGTCGGTCCCGGTCTTGTAGACTTTGCACTCATCAACGCACTTCCTCCATTATTTAATCTCGCTCCGAATCCCGCTACGTTTTTCCTGTACAACCTGACACCTGACGGGCAGCTACCCCTGTGCCTAAGTTGTGGCGTGAGCAGAAAGGAACTGAATAGCTGGGCATTGTTCTCGGATTTCACCTGGCACGCCAACGAGCGATTCGACCTTACGTTTGGCTTCCGCTATACGGAGGACTCGGTGGATGCCCGATATATTGAATGGGATTTGTTCCGATTTATCCGCCCGGGAATACGTGATCCCGCTGATCCTACTAATCTGACGGCGATCCCGATTGAGAATGACGATACGTTTGAGGATTTCTCGCCGCGATTTGTACTCGGCTGGCAGATTACTGACGACATGAGGTTGTATGGCACGATTTCCAAAGGCTACAAGGCCGGTGGATTTTCGCTGGACTACGAGTCCGATACGGACGCCGTGCTAAATCAGAAATTCGGCAAAGAGACTCTCTGGAATTACGAAATTGGCGTCAAATCGGAATGGTTTGACAATCGCCTGCGCCTGAATGCATCGGCATTTCATTTGGAATGGACTAACTTGCAGCTGGAGACATTCTTCTTTGCAGTGGTCGGAGACCCAACATCAAACGTGCAAAGGACTATCAATGTCGAGGCCGCGGAAGCTTCTGGATTTGAGGTGGAATTTGCGTCAGCAATTACCGATCAGCTGACGGTTAGTGGCGGCCTCGGTCATGTTGAAACAGAAATGACCAGTAATGATTTTGCCACGATCAGTGGCGGTCACGAAGTATCCTTGCAGGGTGAACCGTTACCTCGCTCTCCAGAATGGACTTGGAGCATGATGGCGGAATATCGGTGGCCGTGGGACACCAATGAGTTGTACGTGCGTGGTGAATGGATTTATAGGGACCATCAGTTCTCGACTATCGAAGACGTAACGTATCTGCAAAGCAGTGGTAATCAGACCTTTGACGACGCCGGAAATCTGGTTGCCGTGGTTCCGGACCGTACCGACGGGTTCCCATTTGTTGCCCCGGACTACCATGTGGTCAACCTCCGCGCTGGAATGATTTGGCAACAGAACTGGGAGTTGAACGTATTTATAAATAACGTATTTGATGAGGACTATTACACCGGCACCGGCGAGAATTTCGGCCTGAGCGGGTTCCGATTGAAGCCACATCCGCGCTATTTCGGCGGCAGTGTCAGCTATAGCTTCGGTGGAATCTAAGACTTAGCGTACAAACCCTGAACCCCGGGTTCGCGGTGTCGCGAACCCGGGGTTTTGTTTTTACTCAATCCATAAATCCCGCTCCACATCCTTCCAGAACTCCATGGTCATCTGACTGTGGTTGAATAAGCCCATATAGTAGGGATCCACCTTTTTGTATTCCGCATAGGGGCCGGTGTAATCCTTGCGGCGGTTCTTGTAGGCCTCGTAATCCGCGAAACTGTCGTACTCCCACAGGATAAAGCGGCGGTTGCTTTCCGAACCGGCGGCGTGTTTTTCAAAATAACGCACACTTTTCCATTCCTTGAATAGTTCCCGGTGCTGTTTGACGAAGGTCAGCCAGCCGCGCATGGCCTGGTCATGTTCGGCGTCTTTGCCTTCAGCCACCTGCCAACTCTCATATTCAAAGATCGCCATGGTTGCCTCCTTTGCCTGCTTGGCCAAATTCGCCGCCATATTTGCGCAGTGCGGCTACCAATTGAGGATCGGAGTTCGAGGGGCGGATAGTGCCCGGCAACCCGGCGATGGCCGGCCCGGATGCCATCAGTACACCTCCAGCAGCGACCGCGGCACAGAGCAATTCCCGGCGCTTCAGTGACACTGTCCTATTGGACTTCGTTGTTGCGATTGATTCGGTCATAGGGTTGTGTTTCCTTTGCGATTTGAGTGGATAATCAGCCTGACGCAATAGAACTCTAGTTCGTGGAGATGGATATGGCAAAGACATCACTTTTCTCGCAATTGTGCGGCGTGATTCGCGTCCTGATCCTGGCCGGGGCCGGAATCCTGTTCGGGGTCGCCAACGCAGGCGGTGACGTAACTCCGCCGCCAGGGGCGCCCATCACTGAGCAGTACACCATGCTGTATTACCAGGATATTGCCGCCGCGCGCCGCTTTTATGGGGAAATACTTGGGCTAAAGGTTACCTATAACGACGAGTGGGTGACGCTGTATCAGGTTGTGCCAGGGGCATTGCTGGGTATCGTGCAAGAAGGGGGCAGCGCATTTCATCCGGCGCGGAGCGAGAATTCAGTGATGGTCAGTCTGGTCACTGAAGATGTAGACCGCTGGCATGGGCGCTTGCAGGCCTACCCGGATATTCCGTTCGTCAAAGAACCTTACAATCACGACAAAGTACCCATCCGCGCCATACTGGTACGGGACCCTGGTGGTTATACAGTGGAGTTCTTTCAGTGGTTGAAACAGTAACGGGGCGGTGGCCGGAGGTCCGGGCGTATTCGGATACTGGCCAACACCGTTCCAGACTAATACGTGTTTCCACACACACACTTCGGATAAAGCCGCGTGACTGACGCAGAAGAACCCAGAGAACAAATAACCACCTCTCCCAAGAAACCCGCCCCGTTTTTCGCCGCATTCGGCGAGTGCATGGTGGAACTTACAGAGCGCGGGGGATCCATCAGGCAGGGCTATGGCGGCGACTCATTAAACACTCTGATTTATCTCGCGCGGCTCCTGCCTGCCTATCGCGGACGGTTTTATTATCTGACCGGGCTGGGCCACGACCCGTTCAGCACCCAGATGCTGAAATCCTGGCAAAACGAAGGTCTATGCACGGATTTGATTGAGCAACTGCCCGATGATTTGCCCGGTCTTTATTACGTGCGTACCGATGCCGGCGGTGAGCGTCAGTTCTTTTACTGGCGCGAACAGGCCGCGGTACGCAAAGTATTTACGCCGGTGTTTCATGCCCGGGCGTTACGCACTTTGAAGAAAGTCCAGACGTTTTACTTTACCGGTATTTCCCTCGCCATCCTGAGTCCCACCGGGCGTCGCCGCCTGCTGTCCATGGTGGAGAAATTGCGGCGCCGGGGTGCCCGCATTGTGTTTGATTCCAATTACAGGGCGCGACTGTGGACTTCAGTGGAGGAGGCGCGAGGCGCCATCGCCAATGTGCTGCCCCATGTGGATATTGCGCTGGTTTCATTCAACGACGAGCGGCAGTTATATGGCGATATGGATCCGGCAGCGGTATGCCGGCGTCTGGCGCAGAACGGCATCAGCGAAGTCGTGGTCAAAAACGGTGGCGAGCCGTGCCATGTGGCATTGACCGGGGAAGTGGAGGAGTTCCCGCTGACCGTGCGCGCCAAACCCATAGATACCACCGCCGCCGGCGACGCCTTCAATGCTGCCTATCTGGCAGCGCGCCTCCACGGACAATCCACCCGCCGGGCCGTGACCCTGGGCAATCTAGTCTCCAGCCAGGTGGTGCAATACCCCGGGGCAATCATCCCGCTGGAAAAGATGCCCGCGTTCGAGGACCTGACGTGAGTGATACGAAACAGAAGCCCGCCCAGCCCGGGCGGGAGCAGTGGTCATCGCGGCTGGGATTTTTGTTTGCCACCCTCGGTTCCGCCATCGGTCTCGGCAATCTGTGGCGATTTCCGTACATGGCCGGAGAAAACGGCGGTGGCGCCTTCGTCATCATCTATTTCCTGTTCGCCTTCGTAATCTGCGCGCCGCTGATCATGGTCGAGCTGGCCCTGGGGCG
>JAYUHG010000372.1:0-7020 GCA_043767195.1 Gammaproteobacteria bacterium
GAAGAAAGCTTCTGTCCAGCTCAGATAGTCGCTCCAATCATCAGTGTAGCCGTCCAGTTGAATGGCATGCCGCAACCGGTGGACGTACAACGTGCGCTCGGATTCCGAGGGACTGAAGGGAAACAACTGCGCCTGATTGTGTAATGGCCCGGCCACGGCCCGCGCTGCGTCGGAGAGTGAGGCGGCGAAGGAATCGCGCAGATAGCGCTCCAGTTCACGCACATATTCAATGCCGGCATAGGGGATTGCCAGCACGGCGATGGATAACATCAGCAATTGCGCCCGTAACCCAAATCCCCGGCGCGCCTTTACGGCTTCCATCTATAGCCCATGCCGTAAACGGTTTCGACTCGGTCAAACTCCGGGTCCAGGTCCTCGAATTTGCGCCGCATACGTTTGATATGGGAGGTGACCGTGCCGTCGTCCACAAAAATATCGGCGTCGCGCATCAACTGCTCACGACTTTTCACATGCCCCGGGACGCGCACCAATGAACTGACCATCCAGAATTCCGTCAGCGTCAGATCAATCTTGTGTTGTTTCCATTCCACCGTCAGCGCGTTGCGATCCACCACCAGGTCGCCGACGGTGTGCAGTTCAGCGGGACCGGTATCGGAACGCAACGCATCCATGCGCCGGAACAACGCCGCTACCCTGGCCAGCACTTGCGGCTGGGAGACATCCTTGGTCAGGTAATCATCGGCGCCCAGGCGCAAACCCGAGATCACATCCAGATCGCCATCCCGGGCAGTAAGAAAAATAATCGGCAATGACGACGATGCAGCCCGCAACTCGCGGCACAGATCAAATCCGCCCTCGGTTTCATCACCAAGGCCGATATCAATGATCACCAGATCCGGCAGCTTGCGGCGCAGCGCCACACTGGCCGACTTGCGATCCGCGAACATCTCCACCGTGTAGCCGACACGGCGCAACGCCGCCGCGTAGTTCTCGCGGATGGCGCCCTCGTCTTCAATCAAGGCTATACGCCTGCTCATGGGGGTAATGTATCGCAATTTCCGGCTCCAATTCCCGCTGCCATGATTTCGCCATATTTCATCGCCACCTTGCCCGAATCCACTGGTCGCCGCGCCACATACCAGGGCTTAAATACGTTCCCGGAAACCCCACACCACCTTCGGAGAATGAATATGTTGAAACACATGGCAATCGTCCTGGTTCTGGCGGCCAGCACGGCGCCAGCCGGCGCCGCCGACCCGGTCATGCCGGCCAATTACAGCGGACAGCACCCCGGGGACATTGATACCGGCGCGCAATCCCGCAATCTGCAACACCTGTTGAGCAATCTGGGACTCACCGTGTTCTTTCGCACCAACAGCCTGGTTGTGGATGAAGAAACCCGCGCCCGTATTTATCTGCTGGGCGGTCTGTTGCGTGAATTTCCTGATTTGCGTGTGTACCTGGATGCCCACAGCGACCGCCGCGGCAGCAATGCCGATAACCGCCGTTTGAGCCGCGCCCGCGCCGACGCCATTGCCAATGTGTTTCAGGAAGTGGGCATTCCCGCGGAGCGCATCCTCGGCAACGCCTGGGGCGAATCCTATGCCGAGGCCAGCACCGACGATCCCGATGGTCTGGTTTTTGATCGGCGCGTGGACATCCAGTTGAGTCTGGACCCGGAGGCGTAACGGTGCGGACATTGAATTTCAGAATCGGCAACCGCGCACAAGCGGTTGCCGTCCTTACATGCGCTGCCATGGACACTCTTTGCGCGGTATTCGTGGCAGCACCGGCGGGGCGCGTGAACCTCCTCCTCCCGGTGACAGGGACCCGGCGATTCAGCGGCGCACAGGAGGTGATGACACCGCCGCCCATCGCTGCCCATTCCCTGATCCACCGGCATGCCTCACGCCTCGGTGCCAAACGCATGGTCCTGGCCGGAGCCGGTCATCCCCAACCGGCTTCCGGTCCAGGACGTCTTTTATGAACACTGTTCAGGATTTGCTGGTCGTGGGCGGCGGGTTCGCGGGCATGGCCTGCGCCCAGGCCGCGGCAAAACAGGGACTGCGCACCATGGTCATCGAACGCAAGGCCTGGCCGGGGCGGCGTGTACATAGCACCGGCATTCTGGTGCGCGAACTTGCGGAAATTTGGGATCCGCCAGCTCGATTATGCCGGCGCATTGAGGGAATTCGTCTTTATGGCCCCGGCGGACACAGCATTGATCTGCACTCGCCGGGATATTACTTTCTGGCCACGGATACTGAGGCGCTGATGGAGTGGCATCGGCGTCAAGCCATTGACGCGGGCGTGGCCCTGCGCTTTGGTTGCGCCTATCGGCGTGCGCGTTACGAGAATGGCGTACATGTGGTCAACGATGAAGATTTACAGGCCAGATTCCTGGTGGGCTGCGACGGCGCCCGTTCCGCCGTGGCCAGCGATCAGAAACTGGGGCGCAACCGCCAATTCCTGTTCGGCATGGAAGCGGAACTGCCAGCCATTCCGGAAATAGATCCTGGTTTTCTGCATGTGTTTCTCGATGGGGAACTGGCCCCGGGCTATATCGGCTGGGTGGTGCCTGGAGTCGGAATGACTCAAGTCGGCCTCGGTTGCCGCTTCCCGAATCAATTGAATATGCATGAATTCATGACGCGCGTAACCGCGGTGTTCGGTGTTGCCCTGCCCAAACCCAGGGATTTTCGTACCGGACTCATCCCCTGCGGCGGAAGGATCAGCCCCTGGTATGGCAACGATAACATTTTGCTTCTGGGCGATGCCGCCGGCACAGCTTCACCGCTAACCGGCGCCGGCATTCACCCCGCTATCGGTGTCGGCAGATTGGCCGGCGCCGCCATAGCCGATTATCTGCAAGGACAGGGATCGCTACCGCACAAAATATTGGAACCCCATCTGCCACACTACGGCCCAAGAGCCCTGTTACGCAGCGCAATGAATATCCTCCCAGCGCAAGATCTGCTGGTGCGGCTGCTATTCTCCAGTCTGCCATTTCGCACCCTGGCACAGTTGGTGTTTTTTCATCAGCGTGGTTTGTTTACTACTGCCGCCTGGCGGGATCTGCTGGAACTGCTGCAAAAAGCGTAGGGAGTCATCTACTAGCCACAAGCCACAATTATGAGGAGGTGGCTAGTAGCTTGTAGCTGCCTTTCCAATATTCCACTTGTGGCTTGTAGCTTGTTGCTTGTAGCTTTACCGCATGCCTATCGCCCTCGGCTATATCACTACCATCCTCATCTGGTCCACGACGCCACTGGCGTTCAAGTGGAGTATTGCCTCGGGATACGAGGTCGGGATTATGGGGCGCCTGTTTCTGGCTTCTGTCTGCGGCGCCGTGCTGGTGCTGGCCATGGGAAAATTGCCGCCCTGGAACACCGCCGCGCGCCGGCTCTACTGGGTCGGGGGCCTGAGTCTGTTTCTGACCTGGCACACCATCGGCTGGGGTATGCAATTCATCCCCTCCGGCTGGGTGTCGGTAATCTTCGGATTGACGCCGATCATGACCAGCATCATTGCCGCGCTCTGGTTCAAAGAGAGAACTCTCCGCCCCGCCCGCATCGGTTCGCTACTGATTTCCGTGGCCGGACTGGGCGTGATATTCCAGCAATCTCTTGTTCTGGGACCGGACGCAGCCTGGGGTATCGCCGCCAATGTGCTGGGGACGTTCTTCTACGCGGTGACCATGGAGTGGATGAAACGCATCAATGCCGGCGTGAGTCCCATCGCCACGACCACGGCATCCCACGCCACTGCGCTACTCTTGTTCTTGACGGCTGGATTGTTCACCGGTGCCGGAATTGAATCGGAGTTTGCGCCACGCACCCTGGGCGCGATTGCCTACCTGGGTATCGTCGGATCCATCGGCGGCTATTCCCTGTTCTTCTATTTACTCAAACACCTGGACACCACACGCATCGGGATAATTACCATGATCACGCCGATTCTGTCGTTGGTGATAGGGCACATATTCAATGCCGAGCCAATGAATGCCGAGATCCTGACCGGGACCGGCCTGGTGGTGCTGGGTTTGCTTTGGTTTGAAATTGACAGCACGATGGTGCGCCGGATGGCTGGTAAAACCGCAGATTAATTTGAGGACATGGGCATGAATGAATGGATGGTGGATTTTGGCATCCGGATCGGAATAGCCGCGGCGATCCTGGTGTTCGGTCTGTGGTTGGCCGGAAGGGTCCGGGCCGGACTGACCCGGATGTTCGCGCGTCGCAGCATGGACCCGATGCTGGGCTCATTTCTTTCCAGCATCGCCCATATCCTGTTCGTTGCAGTAGTCATTATCGCGGCACTCAGTCAGGCCGGAATACAAACCAGCTCACTTATCGCGGTCATCGGCGCCGCGGGTCTGGCCATCGGACTTGCGCTGCAAAGTTCACTGTCCAACTTCGCCGCCGGCGTGATGATAATAACCTTCCGGCCCTTCAAGGTCGGCGACTTCATTGAAACCGCCGGCACTTCGGGCACGGTGGAAGGGATCCAGATCTTTCATACCCAGCTCGTGACAGCTGATAACAAACTGGTGATCGTGCCCAATAACGCCATCACCAGCGGTAATATCGTCAACTACTCCGCCAAGGGCGACCGGCGCGTAGATCTGGTGTTTGGGATCAGTTATCAGGATGACATCACCACGGCGAAAGCGGTCTTGACTGAAATCATTGACGCCGATCCGCGCATCCTGAAAGAGCCGGCGCCGATCATTGCCGTCTCCGCCCTGGCCGACAGCAGCGTGAACTTAATTGTGCGGCCGTGGGTAAAGACTGACGACTACTGGCCAGTATATTGGGATTTTACCGAGGCGGTGAAGGTACGCTTCGATCAAAAGCGGATCACAATTCCTTATCCGCAGAGAGTCGTGCGTACGTTGCCGGGGAAGTGATGCGTAACTCTAACAGAACGTTTCTCTTTGAAACCCGTATCTCGTCGTTCGTGAAGCGTATCTCGTAAAGAAAAGTATTTCGTGGAACCAAATCAAGTCGCCACTGCCAATCCAATGCTTCACGCTTCACTGATTGTTCAGCGCAACAGCAGTTCCTGCACCAATTGGTACAGCATCCGCATCGGCGGCCCCATGATGCGATCAAGTACATGGGTTGCAAGCAACACCAGCAGAATAACGATGCCCCAGCGTTCCAGACGGTTGTACTGCGCTGCCTGTCGTGGCGGCAACAGCGAAGCGACGATGCGACTGCCGTCCAGCGGTGGCAAGGGCAAAAGATTCAGTACGATGAGCGCGATATTGATGGTCATGCCCACCCCGGCCATGTAAAACCAGGGCAACGTGGCATCACCCAATTCCGTCTCCTGCCCCATCAAATAGCGCGCAAACAAGGCCCATAACACCAGCATCACCAGGTTGGCGCCTGGGCCGGCTGCCGCCACCAATGCCATGTCACGGCGCGGGCGACGCAGGTTGCGCCAGTCCACCGGTACCGGCTTGGCCCAACCGAAGACAAAACCGCCAAAGCTGAGCAGCAGCAAAGGCAAGACCACTGTCCCAATGGGATCAATGTGCTTGATGGGGTTCAGCGTCAGGCGTCCCAGCAGGCGCGCGGTTTGATCTCCCAACTGACTCGCCACCCAGCCGTGGGCCACTTCATGTACGGTGATGGCGAATACTACCGGCACGGTGCCGAGTATGATCTTTTGGATTAGCGAGAATTCTTCCATGGGGAGTGAAAAATCAAACCAGAGTCCTGACACCAGCTTGATGCATTCCCCTTGTGTCACTTTTCACTTTTAACTTTTCACTTTTCATTCGTCAACCTGCGCTCCGCGGTTTCCAGCCCCGCGAAATCAAAAGCAGTCTTATCGAGCAAATGAGACGGCAAAGTGTTCTGCAGAGCCGCGAAAATATTATCAACCCGCCCGGGATACTTTCGGCTCCATTCCCGCAGCATCTGTTTGATCGCCTGGCGTTGCAGGTTGTCCTGGGAGCCGCACAGGTTGCAGGGAATAATGGGGAATTCCCGGGCGCGGGCATATTCTTTGATGTCCACTTCCTGGCAATAGGCCAATGGGCGGATGACGATGTTATCGCCATCGTCGCTGAGCAGTTTGGGCGGCATGGCCTTCAACTTGCCACCGAAGAACAGATTCAGGAAAAAGGTCTCCATGATGTCATCGCGGTGATGACCCAGGGCGATCTTGGTGTAGCCATGCTCCCGGGCAAATGAATACAGGGCGCCGCGCCGCAACCGCGAACACAGCCCGCACATGGTCGCGCCTTCGGGCACGACGCGCTTGACCACACTGTAGGTGTCCTGTTCCAGGATGCGGAATGGCACCCCCAGAGCGGTCAGATATTCGGGCAATATGTGTTCCGGGAAGTCCGGTTGTTTCTGATCCAGATTGATAGCGAGTATCTCGAACTGCACCGGAGCGTTGTGGCGCAGGTTCAACAGGATCTCCAGCATGGTATAGGAGTCGGCGCCGCCGGACAGGCAGACCATGACCCGGTCGCCGTCCTGGATCATGTTGAAATCCTCTATGGCGCGACCGACGTTGCGCCGCAGCCGCTTTTGCAGCTTATTGAAGTCGTAGACTTCCTTGCGATCCAGGACCTGCATGTAGAGCTGACCATATTCAGAAAGGTGGGCTGGCGGACATGATACCACTGCCCGCTCACAGGGCACTGGAGAGGAAACGGCCGGTAGTGACTCAGTTTGTCATCCCGAACGAGCGTAGCGAGGAGGGATCTTGCTGTAACGGCCAGATTCCTCCCTCCGGTCGGAATGACAAATTCAAACTGAGGCACTACCAAACCGCTCGGCTCTGGGATGGTAGCAGGTGTGACGCTACTCCCGATCGACGACGATGGTATCGCGGAAGAAATCCGGGTGCAGTGGGGCCACGCGAACGCGCACCGCGGCCTTTTCGCCGCCAGTACCGTCGGGATAAATAATGACATCGCGCTCGGGCAAGGGTCGATCCCGATACCACATGGAACCGTCTTCCCGGATGGTGAGCGTTTCCGGAATTTTGGCATCAACCCGGCTGACGGTGAGCCCAGACGCGCACCCTGACAGA